>NZ_JBJXHK010000051.1:0-16640 GCF_046638635.1 Lysobacter zhanggongensis | reverse complement strand
GTCGCCGGCTGGGCCGCGGCGGTCTACCTGCTCGGCACCGACGCGGGCGCCGACGCGACCGCGCGTGTGCTGCGCGGCCCGTACGTGGAATCCGCCTACCGCCACGGCTGGCGCCACTGGTACCGCGACGAGCCGGGCGCGCCGTGGGTGGAGAAGCTGGACCACGGCAAGGTGGCGCGATGACCCGACGAGTCGCCTCCTGCAGCTGCGGCCAGCTCAGCGCCACCACCACGGGCGAGCCGGTCCGCATTTCCATCTGCCATTGCCTCGCGTGCCAGCGGCGCACCGGCAGCGTGTTCGGGATGCAGGCGCGGTTCCCGGAAGCGGCGGTGACCGTGCAAGGCCGCAGCACCGTGTTCGCGCGGACCGGCGACGAGGGCACCACCGCACGGTTCCACTTCTGCCCCGATTGCGGCGCCACGGTCTACTACCTCATGGATGCCGTCCCCGGCATGGTCGCGATCCCGGTCGGCGCGTTCGCCGACCCCCGCTTCCCGACGCCGCGGGTGTCGGTGTACGGGGAGCGCAAGCACCCGTGGGTGCGGTTGCCCGACGGGATCGAACATTTCGAATGACATCCAGGCGGACGGCGGCTTTGCTCCCGCCCGAGCACATCCCCACGACGCGTGCCGTTCCAGTCTTTGGGTCCCATGCCTACGCCGGAGGCGCCATGCACCCTTACCGCACGTTCGTGCTGATGATCGTGACCGCGTCGGTCCTGATGTTCGGGCTGATGTACCTCAACACCTACCAGCTGGACCACGTGTGGTTCAGCCAGACGCGGTTGTTCATGACGATGATCATGGCCGGCGCGATGACGCTGGTGATGCTGTTCTTCATGCGCCACATGTACCGCAATCGCACGGCCAACGTTGCGCTGGTGGTGGCCGGGGTGGCGCTGCTGGCGGGCGGGCTGTGGCTGGTGCGCAGCCAGGCGACGGTGGGCCAGGTGGCGTGGATGAAGGCGATGATCCCGCACCACTCGATCGCGATCCTCACCAGCGAGCGCGCGCGGATCAGCGACCCGCGCGTGCGTGACCTGGCCGACGGCATCATCGAGACCCAACGCCGCGAGATCGCCGAAATGGAAGCGCTGATCGCCGAACTCGAGGACGGCCGGGCCACCCGTTGAGCCGGGCGCGGCGTACCCTTGCCGGCACCAACATCACAGGGGACTCGCATGGGCACCACGCCACCAACCCGCGCGCTGGGCATCGGCGCGAAGATCTTCGTCTGGCTTGCGGGCATCCTTGCCGCGGTCAACATCGGCCGGTTCTTCACCACCGGGCAGACCGACGACCTGCTGACCGGTATCGGCCTGGCCCTGATCGCCTACGGCACGTGGCGCAACGACTTCGGCCGGCCGCGTGACGCCGCGGGTGAACCGCTGCCGGTCGATCGCCGTGCGCGAATGGCCGCGCTGCTGGGCATCGGCCTCGTGCTGGCCGGGCTGGTGCTGGAAAGCCGGGTATGACCCCCGCGAGCGCTCGTCCACTGGAGCGTGGCCCATGGCGCTGAAGGAGCTGCTGCTGGTCGGTATCGGCGGCTTTGCCGGCTCGGTCGCGCGCCATGCGCTGGGCGGATGGGTGTTGCAGTTGGCGGGGCCGTCGCGTTTTCCGTTCGGCACGTTCGCGGTCAACGTGCTCGGATGCCTGGTGATGGGGCTGCTGGCCGGTGCCGTGGCGCGCTACGACGTGCTCGGGCCGGGCACGCGGCTGCTGCTGTTTACCGGCGTGCTCGGCGGATTCACCACGTTCTCCGCCTTCGGCCTGGAAGCGACCCAGCTGGTGCGTCGGGGCGAGTTCTGGGTGGCCGCACTGTATGCGGGATCGAGCATGCTGCTCGGCATCGCCGCGGTGTGGGTGGGAATGCGCGCGGTGATGTTGCTGCCGCGCTGAGGTGCGGGCGACCGCCATGGCATGACGCCATTCCCCATGTAGGAGCGACGTAAGTCGCGATTCCGCCCACCCGCCGAGCGATGTACAGGTCGCGACTTACGTCGCTCCTACGACGACAGCTTCATCAGGACCAGGCCGGCGACGATGAGCGCGGCCGCGGTCACCCGCATCGGCGACAGCGGTTCGCCCAGGAATGCGGCGCCGGCGATGAACGCGCCAACCGCGCCGATCCCGGTCCAGACCGTGTAGGCGGTGCCGAGCGGCAGTTGCCGCATCGAGAACGCGAGCAGGGCGAAGCTGGCGACCATCGCCACCGCGGTGACCACGCTGGGCACCAGCCGGGTGAAACCGGCCGATTGCTTCATCGAGAACGCCCAGACCACCTCGAGCAGTCCGGCGACGAACAGGGAGAGCCAGGCCATGGGACCTCCTTCCGCAATGCCAGGTCGTCCTGGTCGTGTGGGCCCGGGAAGGGGGAGGTCGTCCTCCACGCGGCGGTGCGCCGCGGCGGCAGGATAGCGCCGCCCGGCGGCGCCGGCACGCACGGCGGGGGATCGTCTAGAGTCGCGACAATCGCAGGTGCGCCGCCGCGCAGGAACCACTATGGACACGATCGGATTCGATGACTTCCTCAAGGTCGAGCTCCGGGTCGGCCGTGTCACCCACGCCGAAGTGTTCGCACAGGCGCGTAAGCCGGCCTATGTGCTGCACGTCGACTTCGGCGAGGAGATCGGCCTGCGCAAGTCCAGCGCACAGCTCACCGCGTTGTACACGCCGGAAGAACTGGTCGGCCGGCTGGTGGTGGGCGTGGTCAACTTTCCGCCAAAGCAGATCGGGCCGTTGATGTCGGAGTGCCTGGTGACCGGCTTCCATGACGAACACGGACGCGTCGCGTTGTGCGTGCCCGACAGGGACGTGCCGCTTGGTACCCGCTTGCTGTGACTGACGTCGAGCGGGAAAAGGGCCGGTCCGCCGAGGTGTTCGCCGCGGAAGGCGACAACGCGTGTCGCATAGGTCATCGGGAGGGATGCCGTAGGAGCGGCTTCAGCCGCGATCGTGGAACCGGGGCGGGCGAACGGTTGGCCGATCGCGGCTGAAGCCGCTCCTACAAATGCCCGTGTTGCCAGGTGTAGGAGCGACGTGAGTCGCGACCTGGCCGATGCGGTCGACGCGGGGTGGCTCGCCGACTGCGCTCGCTGCCGAAGGACTTGTTTCCAAGCGCTGCGAGGTTTGCAGGTCCATCGGCTTCGGCATCGATGTACAGGTCGCGACTTACGTCGCTCCTACACGGCTGGACCGGTACTCGCGTGGAGGGCTTCCTGCCGGTGTTGGCGTTCTCCGCGCCGGTCGCGGGCGAAGGCGCTCAGGCCGCCGCCCCGCAGCACTTCTTGTATTTCTTGCCACTTCCGCAGGGGCAGGGGTCGTTGCGGTCCGGGGTGGCTTCGCGACGGATCGGTTCGCGCGGGGTCAGTGCGTCGATGCGGTGGTGGTGCAGGTCGGCGAGCATGTCGGGCAGGCCGGCGATGATCTCGAGCCGCTCGCGGTAGCTGATCGGAGTGGCCGGCGCGGTCGGGTCCTCGGCCAGCACCTCGCCGCTGGCAAGGCGGTCGAGCAGGCCGAAGATGTCGTCGATCCACTCGTTGTCGTCCAGCCACTGGTCCCATTCGACCTCGCGCAGCTCGACCGCGGTGAAGAACCCCAGCGCCCAGTCGCGGCCGACATCGAGCTCGTCGTCGGCCTCCTCCTCCGGATCCTCCGGCAGCCACAGCAGCGGGGCGAGGTGGTCGGGCAGATCGTCGTCGCCGTGGCGGACGCGGGCCGCGGCCATGTTGTGGTGGCCCTGCAGCAGCGCCTCGACCTCGGCGCGCTCGGCGGCATTGTCCCAGCGCGGCGGCTTGCCCCACACCGGCGGCTCCCAGGTCGCCATCGGCATTTCATCACCGGGACCCACGGCCAGCGCCGACAGGTAGCCGTCCAGCGCCTCCAGGTTGAACCCCTTGAACGGCACCGCGCGCTGTTCGAGCAGGTCGGCCAGCCGTTCGATCTGGTCGTCGTCGAGGTAGGCGGGGGGCTTGGCGGCGGTGGTCATGGAAGGGCCTCGGGGGATCGGCGACAGGGGCGGCCATGGTAGCCCCACCGGGTACCCCCGGCGCCGCCGCGCGTGGCCGGGCCGATCGGGGTCGTCAGCGCACCGCGGCCAGGAAATGCAGGTGGCGGCCGTAATGGTCGAGCACGTCGTTGATCACCGTTTCCTCCCGCCAGCCCATGATGTCGTAGTCCTGCCCGCCCTCGCGCAGGTGTACTTCGGCGCGGTAGTACTTCAGTGCCTCGGCCTGGCGGGGGCGGGTGTCGCTCATGACGAACGCCGGCGGCTCGTAGGGCCGCGCGCGGACCGAGTAGTAGAAGTCGATCTCGCTGCCGTGGCGCACCTCCACCCAGACCCGCTCGTCCTCGCCGTGCTCGACCACCGCGTCCAGCCCACGGCGGCGCAGCTCGCCGGCCACCTGCTGCAGGGCCGGGTCGACCGTCTCGCGCAGGTACTCGACGACTTCCTCGAGGGTCGGCTGGTGCAGCATCGTGCCGAGCCGCTGCTTCCAGTTGAAGGCCGCGTGCGCTCCGCGTGGACCGACCCGCGCGTCGCGCAGGCTGGTGCGCTTGGCACCCTCGATGCGCAGGGCGCGCATCAGGCCCCAGCAGATCACGATCATCACGATCGCAAACGGCAGCGCGCTGGCGATCGACGCGGTCTGGAGCGCGCCGAGCCCGCCCGCCACCAGCAGTGCCGCGGCGATCACGCCTTCCAGCACCGACCAGAAAACCCGCTGCCAGGTCGGCGAATCCTCGGCGCCGCCCGAGGTCAGCATGTCGACCACCAGCGAACCCGAGTCCGACGAGGTCACGAAGAAGGTGACCACCAGCACCGTCGCCACCAGCGAAGAGACCGACGCCAGTGGCAGCTCCTCGAGGAAGCGGAACAACGCTACCGATTCGTCCGCGGCCACCGCGTCGGCCAGCCCGGTGATGCCCTGCACCATCACCATGTGGATGGCGGTATCGCCGAACACCGTCATCCACAGGAACGTGAAGCCCAGCGGCACCAGCAGCACGCCGACGATGAACTGGCGGATGGTGCGGCCGCGCGAGATGCGGGCGATGAACATCCCGACGAAAGGCGACCAGGCGATCCACCAGCCCCAGTAGAACAGCGTCCAGCCACCGATCCAGCCGGTCGGCTGGTAGGCGTACAGGTTGAACGTCATCGAGAACAGGTTGGACAGGTAGGCGCCGGTGTTCTGCACCAGCGTCTGCAGCAGGAAGATCGTCGGCCCGGCCACCAGCACGAACACCAGCAGCACCACCGCCAGGATCAGGTTGAACTCGGACACGCGGCGGATGCCGGCATCCAGCCCCAGCGCCACCGACACGGTGGCGAAGGCGGTGATGACCGCGATCAGCGCGATCTGCACGCCGGTCCCGACGGGCACGTCGAACAGGTACTCCAGCCCGGCATTGACCTGGATCGCACCGAAGCCCAGCGAGGTCGCCACGCCGAACAGCGTGCCGACCACCGCGAAGACGTCGACCGCGTGGCCGATCGGCCCGTGGATGCGCTCACCGATCAACGGATACAGCGACGAGCGGATGGTCAGCGGCAGCCCCTGCCGGAACGAGAAGTACGCCAGCGCCAGCCCGACCACCGCGTAGATCGCCCAGGCATGCACGCCCCAGTGGAACATCGTGATGCGCATCGCCTGCCGCGCCGCCGCCGCGGTCGACGGGTCGCCGACCGGCGGGTCGGTGTAATGCATGATCGGCTCGGCGACGCCGAAGTACATCAGGCCGATGCCCATGCCGGCCGAGAACAGCATCGCGAACCAGGCGGTGTAGCTGTAGTCGGGCTCGCTGTGGTCGGGACCGAGCTTGATCGCCCCGTAGCGGGAAGCCGCGACCGCGACGACGAACACCAGGAAGCCCGCAACGGCGAGCACGTAGAACCAGCCCGCGCTGTGGATGACCCACCCCTGCACGGCGACGAACAGCCGCTCGGACGCGTCCGGCCAGATCACGGCGCCGAGCACGAACACCAGCACCAGCGCGACCGACGTGAAGAACACCGGCGGGTTGATCCGGTAGCGCGGCGGCGTCGGCGACGGGTTGCTCATCCAGCCTCCCCGCGTGTCACGGGATGCCCAAAAAAATAGGGCGCGAGGTTGGCTCGCGCCCAGCTTGCCGCCCTGCGGCGGTGGAGAGAGATGGCGCTACTTTCAGCGGACCGTGAACGTGCTGGTCTCTGCCTGGGTGCCGTTGATCCAGACTTCGGCGGTGTAGCTGCCGGTCGGCCACGGGTCGGCGTTCTCGAAGGTGAAGTTGGTGGTTTCGGCGCCGGTGGTGGTGATCGACTCGGACTCCTCGCCGGCCTGCTGGCCGTCCTGGTACTTCAGGCGGACCGTGACCTCGGCGTTGCTGGCAGCGCCGTTGGTCGCGACCGAGACCACGATCGGGTCACCGGTGCCGAAGCTGCTGGTCGGGTTGGTGATCGACAGGTCGGCGCCGGCGGCGGTGCCGAGCGTCACCGAGGAGACGTCGAGTGCGGTATCCGCACCCGGCGTGGTACCGGTGTTGGGGAACGGTTCGGCCGGCGGCAGCGGGGTGACCGGCTCGTTGGCGGCCGGCGGGTTCACGCCGCTGTCGGCGGTGGTGTCGACCTCGGCGTCGTTGCGGTTGCAGCCGGCCATGACGAGGCTGGCGAGCACGGCGGCGGCAAGGGCATGGCGGGGATTGAAGCTCATCGGGCGGTTCTCCTGTGGGGTGCGTCCGCGGTCAGCCGCGGTCGTCGTGCGCCGGGATGCGCAGCACCTGGCCGGGCTGGATCAGGTCGGGGTCGTCAAGCTGGTCGCGGTTGGCCTGGAAGATCGTGTTCCATTCGCCGGCCTTGCCGTAGAAACGCTTGGCGATGTGCGACAGCGTGTCGCCACGCTCGACGGTGTAGGTCTGCTCGCGGCCGCCGAGGACGTCCGCGCTGGTATCGACGCTGGAGCTGACGCCGGAGAAATCCGCCGTCCGGCCAGTGGTCTCGCCAGTGGTGTCGACACTGGAACTGACACCGGAGAAATCGGCTTTCCTGTCTGGAAGGGTCATGTGCTGTCGCCTTTGGGGATGGCGCAGGCAACATGGCACGGCAATTGTTAAGGACCGATGCCTCGACTGTGAACAGGCCGCNCAGTGGTGTCGACACTGGAACTGACACCGGAGAAATCGGCTTTCCTGTCTGGAAGGGTCATGTGCTGTCGCCTTTGGGGATGGCGCAGGCAACATGGCACGGCAATTGTTAAGGACCGATGCCTCGACTGTGAACAGGCCGCTTACGAACGGCGGCTCGGTGCACCGGGCATGGCCTGGGGCGTCCGGCCTACTGCCGCAGGTCGCGCCCTGCGGCCGGCGCCGCCACGCCGGGCGTCGCCCGCCACGGGTTGATGTCGAGCCCGCCGCGGCGGGTATAGCGCGCTTCCACCGACAGGCTGGCCGGTGCGGCGTGCCGCATGAGGTCGGCAAAGATGCGCTCGACGCACTGCTCGTGGAACTCGCAGTGATCGCGGAACGACACCAGGTAGCGCAGCAGCCCGGTGCGGTCGATCCGCGGGCCGCGGTAGTCGATCACCACCCGCGCCCAGTCGGGCTGGCCGGTGACCGGGCAGTTGGATTTCAGCAGCGCGCTCGACAGCGTCTCGGCCACCACGTTGGCGGCGTCGGCGACCACGTACTCCGCACGTGGCGGTCCGTAGTGGTCGATCGCGACGGGCAGGTCGTCGATCGAGCCGGCGTCAGCGGCGTCGACTGCACCGTCAAACCCCGGCAGGCCGAACACCACGGTGACCGGGGCGCCGGCGACCCGCGACAGGTCGGTCGCGATCCGCTCGCGCACCTGCGCGTCGTCGTCGAAGCGGCTGGCGTTGAAGGAGTTGAGGTAGAGCTTGAGCGACTTGGACTCGACCAGGTTCGGCGAGTCGGCCGGCACGGTCAGTGTCGCCGTGGCCACCCGCGGCTTGCCCACCGCGTCGAGCCAGCTGAGCTCGTAGGCGTGCCAGCGGTCGTGGCCGGTGAACGGCAGCGCGTCGTCCGACAGCCCGATTTCGCCGCGCCCGAGCGCCCGCGCGATCGGGAACAGCAACGCGGGGTCGTACTCGCGCGGATAGTCGACGGCGCGGCCGAGCGGCAGGTCGGAGGGAGTGTTGCTGGGGGGCAGGTCGCCCAATGGCGCGTCGCGTGAGGTCATCCGCGCATTATCGCGCGGCCGATGGCCGATGGCCGATGGCCGATGGCCGATGGCGGATCGCGGATGGCCGATGGCGCGTCCGTGGTCCCGCGGTCCCGCGGCCACGCGGCCACGCGGCCACGCGGCCGTAGGAGCGACGTGAGTCGCGACCTGTACATGGTTGCCCGGAGCCCCGGATCCTCGCCCACCCCTTACGTCCAAGGGCGCGATCCGGATTACGGCATAGTTCTCCAGCCACCACGCATCGGCCGGGTTCGGCGGGTCGCGACTTACGTCGCTCCTACCGTCCGGCAGGGGACGTGCGCGCGTGACGCGGCTGTAGGAGCGGCTTCAGCCGCGATCAGGAGCCGGCGCCGGCGGGCCATCCCACGATCGCGGCTGAAGCCGCTCCTACAACTACCGGCGCTTCGCCGGGGCGGCTACTCCACGCCGTGCAGGTAATCCAGGGTGACCTGCAGCATCGCGCGCAGGCCGAGGTCGAGCGACGCCTCGTCGAGCAGGAACTTCGGCGAGTGGTTGCCCGGTGCGGTGGCCGGGTCGATACCGGGCGACGTCGCGCCGACGAAGAAGAACATCGAGGGCACCTCGCGGGCGTAGTAGGCGAAATCCTCGGCGCCCATCTGCAGTGGGGGCTCGATCACGTGCTCCGCGCCGGCCACCGCCTGCAGGCTCGGCAGCATCTTCGCGGTGAGCGCGGGGTCGTTGACCGTGACCGGGTTGCCGGTGCTGTCGGGCACCTGGGCGTCGGCGGTGGCGCCGTGGGCGGCAGCGACCTGCGCGGCGACGTTGCGCAGGTCGGCGTGGATCCTGGTGCGCATGTCCTCGTCGAAGGTGCGGATGGTCCCCACCAGCTCGACCGAGTCGGGAATGATGTTGTAGCGGATGCCGCCGTGGATCGCGCCAAAGCTGACCACCGCCGGCTGTTTGGCAATGTCGCTGCGGCGGCTGACAACGGTCTGCGCGGTGCCGACCAGGTCGGCCGCGGCGACGATCGGGTCGACCCCGCCCCACGGCCGCGAGCCGTGCGTCTGCACGCCTTGCACGGTGATCGTGAACTTGTCGGAGGCCGCCATCAGCGGGCCACCGCGGACGCCGATGGTGCCGACCGGCAGCGACGAGAACACGTGCAGCCCGAACATCGCGTCCGGCTCGAAACCCGCGAACAGGCCGTCCTCGATCATCAGCGACGCGCCGCCTTCCTCACCGGCCGGGGCGCCTTCCTCGGCCGGCTGGAACACCAGCATCACCTGGCCCGGCAGGTCGTCGCGCATCGCCACCAGCGCATCGGCGACGCCAAGCAGGATCGCGGTGTGGGCATCGTGGCCGCAGGCGTGCATGACACCGGTCTGCTGGCCATTGAAGGTCGTGGTCGCGGTCGAGGCGAACGGCAGGCCGGTCTGCTCGGTCACCGGCAATGCGTCCATGTCCGCGCGCAGCGCGACCTTCGGCCCAGGCAGCGCGCCTTCGACGACCGCCGTGACACCGTGGTGGGCAATTCCGGTGCGCACCTCCAGCCCGAGTGCACGCAGGTGTTCGGCAACCCTGGCCGAGGTCTGCTCTTCCCGATTGGACAGCTCGGGGTGCTGGTGGAACCAGCGCCGCAGCTCGACCACTTCGGCGGCGACGCGCCCGGCTTGGGCGGCAACCTCGGGCCGTTGCTGCGTCGTGGCGGCCTGGGCGGTCTGTGCGGAGGCGGCCGGTGCCAGTGCGATCGCGAGCAGCGCGGGCAGCAGGGACAGGAGCTGGGTCGGGCGGTCGTTCGGCAGGCGCATGGCTGGTCTCCCCGGGAATGACCGGATGCTACCGCCGCGGCGCGTGCGATGCGGGCCGGCGCCTGCATCGACCCCTGCCCGCGGCCGGCGTCGATCCAGCGTGGACCCGCTCAGCCGGACGACTTCTCCGGGATCACCGAAATCGTGCCGCCGCGCTCGAGCACCGCGTACTTCACCTGCGACAGGTCCCGCAGCCCGTGCGAGGCCCGGGCGGCCTCGAGCACGTCCTCCAGGTCGACCCGCGCGCGGTCCATCCGGTCCTCCAACAGCTGCCCGTCCTCGACGATGATCAGTGGGGCGTCGTCGAGCCAGCGCTCGGCCACTTTCGACCGCTGCTTGATGAAGGCCAGGCCGAGCTCCATCAGCACCAGCGTGCTGACCAGCAACAGCGCGGTGGTGACCGAGAAATCGTCGCCCATCATCCCCTGCGACACCGACTCGCCGATGATCAGCAGAAGCACGAGGTCGAACGCGTTCATCTGTGCCAGCGGGCGCTTGCCGGCGATGCGGAACACCAGCAGCAGGAATAGGTAGATCGCGACCGCACGCAACACGGTATCCATCTCGCGCCCTCCGGTCAGGGGTAGACGAAGCTGTCGATACGCAACGGCGGGCCACCCGCGACCGACGCGGTGCCGGCGAGCCGGCCGATGGTCTCGGGCTGGCCCTGCAGCAGCACCTGCTGGCGCGTGCCGGGCTCCACCTTGAAGGTGTAGCGGACGCGGTCGTCGGCGACAGCGACCTCCTGCGGCTGCGGCAGCACCTCCTCGAACGAGAACGCGCGCGCATGGTCGCCCTCGATCACCACGTCGAAGGTGTCGCCGCCGGTGATCGCCGCGGTGTCGGCCTCGAACACGAGCCGGGTGGGCATCTGGTAGCGGGTGAACCGCGGCCACGTCGCGCTGGTCGGCCCGCTTTCGGCGTGACCCTCCGCAAACGGTCCCATGCCACCGAGCAGGCCGGCCAGCGCCGCCGCCACGCCGGCCAGCAGCACCATCACGCCGACACGGCGGAGCCGGAACATCGTGCGCTGGAAGTCCAGGTGCTGCTCGATCTGCAGCACCGGATGCCGGTTGGATCCGGTCATGGCGTCGGTCCGCGGTGGAGACGCGGCCGACTATTGGCGCGGGTGTGTTTACACCGCGTGTCCGCCTCAGCCGCGGTGCTCGAGCGCCAGGTACTCGGCCGACTGCATCTCGATCAGGCGCGAGGCGGTGCGCTCGAACGCGCCCACCAGCCGGCCGCCGGTGTACAGCCCCGGTGGCGCCGCGGCGGCAGTGCAGACCAGGTTGACGTGGCGGTCGTAGAGCTCGTCGATCAGGTGCACGAAACGACGCGCGGGGTCGTCGTTCGTCCCGTCGAAGCGGGGGACGCCGCCGACCAGCACGGTGTGGTACTCGGTGGCGATCTCGATGTAGTCGCTGGCCGCACGCGGACCCTCGCAGAGCGCCGCGAAATCGAACCAGGCGTGGCCTTCGGCGAGGCAGCGCACCGGGATCGGACGCTCGTCGATCACCAGCGGGCCGTCCTCGCGCGGGGCGCCCGCGGTCAGTTCGTCCCAGCGCTCGCGCAGCCAGTCATCGGCACCCGCATCGAGCGGGGCGCGGTAGACCGGGGAGCGGGTCAGCGCACGCAGGCGATAGTCATGCACGCTGTCCAGGAACAGGACCTTGCAGTGTCGCTCGATCAGGGCGATGGCTGGCAGGAAGCGCTCGCGTTGCAGGCCGTCCTTGAACAGGCCGGCTGGCGCGATGTTCGAGCTGGTCACCAGCGCCACGCCCTCGGCGAACAGGCGCTCGAGCAGGCGCCCCAGCAACATCGCGTCGCCGATGTCGGTGACGAAGAACTCGTCGAGCACGAGAACGCGCAGGTCGTTGCGCCACTGCCGGGCGATCGTGCGCAGCGGGTCGGACTCGCCGGCGTGCGCGCGCAGCTGCGCGTGGACCTCGCGCATGAACCGGTGGAAATGGGTGCGCCGCTTCTGCTCGATCGGCAGGCCGTCGAAGAACAGGTCGATCAGGAAGGTCTTGCCGCGCCCGACCCCGCCCCACAGGTACAGCCCCTGCGGCGCCGGCGCGGGGATGCCGCGGAGCCGGTCGAGCAGGCCCTGGCGGGGCGGGTCGACCAGGGCGGCGTGCAAGCGGTCCAGTTCGGCCAGCGCCGGGTGCTGGGCGGGGTCGTCGTTCCATTCGCCACGGGCGGCGCCGGCGGCATAGCGCGCGCCGGGCAGGGCGGCCGGGCCGGCCGGATGTGGTTCAGTCATCGGGGGTGGTGGTGGCGGCCGGCAGGTACGGTCGGATGCCGTTCTTGACCGCCCCGCGCAGGTCCATCAGGCGCCGGTGGAAGAAGTGGCTGGTGTCGGGGATGCGGACCAGCTCGGGCGGCTGCTTGAGGCCGTCGACCCAGGCGTAGACGTCGGCCGGATTGACCACCTCGTCGGCGTCGCCCTGGACCACCAGCCACGGGCCGTCGAACGGGGTGACCTCGTCGAAGCCGTAGCCGCGGTTGGCCGGCGGCGCAATCATCACCAGCATGCCGGGCTTGAGCTCGGCCGCCATCCGGTAGGCCACGTAAGAGCCGAAGCTGAAACCGGCCAGCCAGACCTCGGCGTCGGGCCGCTGCGCGCGCACCCACTCGAACACCGCCCGCAGATCTTCCGATTCGCCATCGCCGTTGTCGAATGCGCCCTCCGAGGCGCCGACGCCGCGGAAGTTGAACCGCACCGTGCTGGCACCGCACAGATGGAACGCGCGCGCGGTCATCGTGACGACCTTGTTGTGCATCGTCCCGCCCTCGGTCGGCAGCGGGTGGCAGATGACGCAGACCAGTGGCCGCGAGGGGGCGTCGGGCTCGGGCCCTTCGACGATCGCCTCGATCGCGCCGGCGGGACCGGCGAGGGTCAGCGGCACGGGCTTGCCGGCGCGGTAGTCGTCGCCGGTGGGGAATGTGGGCTCGCTCATCCGGGCATGATACGGCCCGGGGTTAACACGCTGTGGGGAGGCCCGCGCTCCCGGGCATGGCGTACGGCCCCCGGAACGCGAAACGCCGCCCCTGGGGACGGCGTTTCAGACGGTGTGCTGCAACCTGTTACTGCAGGTTGTCGAGCATCCAGTCGACCGTGGCGATGACCTGCTCGTCGGTGAGGGCCGGGTTGCCGCCCTTGGCCGGCATCACGCCGCTGGCGCCGGTGTAGCCCTCGATCGCGTGCTGGTGCAGCACGTCGATGCCCTGCGGAATGCGGGCGGCCCAGTCGGCCGCGGCCATCGTCGGCGCGCCGCCGGCGCCCGAGGTATGGCAGCCGGTGCACAGGTTGTTGAAGATCACCGCGCCATCGAGCGTGCCGCCGTAGGCGACCTGCGCCGAGGCGGCCGCGGCGGCGGCCGCGGTGGCCGCGGCCTGCGCGGCGGCACCGGTGCTGCCGGCATAGACCGCGCCGACCGGGGCGATGCGCGCCTCGGTCCGTCGGGTCACGCCTTCGGGCACGTCCTGGGGCAGCGACTTGTGCGCGAACCAGGCGACGAGGATCAGGCCTAAGGTCACCAGCACGAGGAAGCCGATGACCATGGAGAATTTCTTGAGGAACTCGAGGTCGTAATTGCGCACGATCCACCAAACGTAAGGTTGGCGCGCCCGGAGGGATTCGAACCCCCGACCAATGGCTTCGGAAGCCACTACTCTATCCGGCTGAGCTACGGGCGCCTGGCTTGGACGCGAGCCGGCCGGGCCGGACACGCGAGCAGGGCATTCTAGCGGCAAAAGCGCGGACATGTCTGGCATCGGCGACACCGGCGGACCAGCCGGCGTCCGTTACGCTTGCGCGCATGAGTCACCAACGATTCGACGCCCCCGCGTCGCCGGCGCCGTGGAAGACCCGCCTGGCGCTGTACTGGAAACTGACCCGCAACGACCGGCCAATCGGCTGGCTGCTGTTGCTGTGGCCGACCTGGTGGGGCCTGTGGCTGGCGGCCGGGTGTGTGCCGCCGCTGTGGACCTGGTTCGTGTTCACTGCCGGCGTGTGGCTGACCCGTTCGGCCGGCTGTGTGATCAACGACTACGCCGACCGCTGGCTGGACCCGCATGTCGAGCGCACGCGCGGCCGGCCGCTGGCGACCGGTGCAGTGCGCGGCCGCGAGGCGCTGGCGCTGTTCGCGGTGCTGATGCTGGTGGCGTTCGCGCTGGTGCTGACGCTCAACCGGCTGACCGTGCTGATGAGTTTCGTCGGCATGCTGCTGGCGGCCAGCTATCCCTACCTCAAGCGCTATACCTACCTGCCGCAGGTCTACCTGGGCATGGCATTCGGCTGGGGCATCCCGATGGCGTTCGCCGCGGTGACCGGCGAGGTGCCGGCACTGGCCTGGCTGCTGTACGTGGCCAACATCCTGTGGTCGACCGCGTACGACACCTGGTACGCGATGGTCGATCGCGAGGACGACCTCAAGGTCGGCAGCAAGTCGACCGCGATCCTGTTCGGCGAGATGGACCTGGTCGCGCAGGGGGTGCTGTATGCACTGTTCTTCGCCGCCCTCGTGCTGGTCGGGCAGCGTGCCGGGCTCGGACTTGTCTATGCGGTGGGCGTGGGCGTGGCCATCGCGCTGGTCGCGTGGGAATTCTGGATCGCCCGCCAGCGTCGGCGCGAGGCGTGCTTCCGGGCGTTCCTGCACAACCACTGGGTCGGGATGGTGGTGTTCGTCGGCATCGCCGGCGACTACGCATTGCGCTGAATCACGCCCGTTTCGAGGCCAGCTGCGCGGCAGCAGGTCAGGGGACGCGCGCGCAGACCCACGCGTCGACCCGGGCGACGCCGGCAGCACGCAGTGCAACTGCCGCGGCCTGCAGGGTCGCGCCGGTGGTCATGACGTCGTCGACCAGCACCACGTGGGCCGGCAAGGCCGTGCGCGCCCCGACCCGGAAAGCGTCGCGAAGGTTGGCGCGGCGTCGGTCGGCGGCCAAGGTGGATTGCGGATCGGTATGCCGTGCCCGCTCCAGCGCATCGGTCGCCAGCGGCAGGCCGAGCATCGCCGCGAGCGGCCGCGCGAGCTCCAGGGCCTGGTCGTAGCCGCGCTGGCGCAGCCGTCGCCAGTGCAGCGGCACGGGCACCAGGGTGGCCGGCGCCGACCATTGCACGGCCAACGGCCCGAGCCGCGCGGCCATCAACTGCGCGAGCAACCGTCCGGCGGCCAGGTCGCGATGGAACTTGAAGCGCGGCAGCAGCCGGTCCAGCGGTGCCTGGTAGAGGCAGGCCGCATGGGCTTCGGTCAGCACCGGGGGTGCCCCTCTGAGGCAGGCGCCGCATATCGCCGGATATGTCGGACCGGTCGCATCCGCCAACGGCAGGGCGCAGTGGCGGCACGCCATGGCCAGCCAGGGCAGCCCGGCCGCACAGGCGGCGCAGAGGTCGCGCCGGCGTTCGCCCGCCGCGCTGCAGACCAGGCAGCGCGAGGGCCACAGCCAGCGGGCGAAGATGGCGCGGCGGCTGTCAACCTGTTCAGGGGTGTCCAGGTTGACAGTGCCGGTCATGCTTTCCAGACTGCCGCTCCCGCGTGCCCGCGTCTGTCGGAATCTCCCCATGCCTGCTGTCGGTGAACCCCTGCTGCGCCACGACTGGTCGCGGACCGAGGTGCGCGCCCTGTTCGACCTGCCTTTCCCCGAGCTGCTGCACCGTGCCGGCGAGGTCCACCGCGCCAACTTCGACCCTACCGAGGTCCAGGTCAGCACCCTGCTGTCGGTCAAGACGGGTGGCTGCCCCGAGGACTGCGCGTACTGCCCGCAGGCCCAGCGCTACCACACAGGGGTCGAGGCGCAGAAGCTGATGGAGACCGACGCGGTGCTGGAGAAGGCCCGCCAGGCGAAGGCGGCCGGGGCCAGCCGGTTCTGCATGGGCGCGGCCTGGCGCTCGCCCAAGGACCGGGACATCCCGAAGGTCGCCGCGATGATCGCCGGGGTGAAGGCGCTCGGGCTGGAGACCTGCGCCACCCTGGGCATGCTCAGCGGCGAACAGGCCAAGTCCCTGCGTGATGCCGGCCTGGACTACTACAACCACAACCTCGACACCGCGCCGGAGTTCTACAACGAGATCATCCACACCCGTGAGTTCCAGGACCGGTTGGACACGCTCGGGCACGTCCGCGACGCCGGCATGAAGACGTGCTGCGGCGGCATCGTCGGCATGGGCGAGTCGCGCGAGCAGCGCGCCGGCCTGCTGCAGACGCTGGCCAACCTGCCGGCGCATCCGGATTCGGTGCCGATCAACCGGCTGGTCAAGGTCGAGGGCACGCCGCTGGCCGACGACGAGACCCTGGCCGAGCTGGACCCTTTCGAGTTCGTCCGCACCATCGCCGCCGCCCGGATCCTGATGCCGCGCTCGATGGTGCGACTGTCGGCCGGCCGCGAGCAGATGTCGGACGAGCTGCAGGCGCTGTGTTTCCTGGCCGGCGCCAACTCGATCTTCTACGGTGAGAAATTGTTGACGACGGGCAACCCCGACACCGAGCGCGATCTGGCATTGTTCGAGCGGCTGGGCCTGCGCGCGATGCAGGTCGTCGAGGACGCACACACTCCGGGGGGAACCGTGCACGCCGACATCATCGAAACCGACGCCGCCGGCACGGACGCCGCCCGCCCCACCTGCGCGGCCTGAACCGTGGCGCGCCCGTCCTGGCGTGACCGTGTCGATGCCGCCCGCGACGCGCGCGAGGC
>NZ_JBJXHK010000050.1:0-16843 GCF_046638635.1 Lysobacter zhanggongensis | reverse complement strand
CGGCGACTGCGCGCGCAGTTCGCGCGGCGCGACCCCGCTGGTGGCCTGCGGCAGCGGGCCCGACTGGGTGTCGCGCGGGCGGCTGCTCTTGTCATGCTCGCCGCCGCCCTGGTTGTTCGCCTGTGCGAGGAAGTCGGCCTGCGCGGGCGTCAGTTCGGTGGAGGTCCGGGTCAGGATGACGTCCAGCGTCGGCACTACGGGTGCCGCGCTTTCCACCGCGAAGCCGACGCCGAGCAGCACGATACCGTGCACCAGCAGTGACAGCACCGTGGTGGCGGTCAGTCGCTGGCCCTCGTCGATGCCGGCCGCGGGTGCCACCAACGTGCTCATCGTGCCCCGGCGCGGGCTTCGATCACGTCGAACAGGTCGGCGCAGATGTTGAGCCCGAACTGTGCGTCCAGCTCGCGGATGCAGGTCGGACTGGTGACGTTGACTTCGGTCAGCCAGTCGCCGATCACGTCCAGGCCGACGAACAGCATCCCGCGCGCCTTCATTTCCGGCCCGACCTGGGCGGCGATCCAGCGGTCGCGGTCGGTGAGCGGGCGGCCCTCGCCACGCCCGCCCACGGCAAGGTTGCCGCGGAAGTCGTCGCCCTGCGGGATGCGCGCCAGGCAGTAGTCGACCGGTTCGCCGTCGACCAGCAGGATCCGCTTGTCGCCACCGGTGATCTCCGGCAGGTAGCGCTGCGCCATCGCCAGGCTTTGCCCGCCCTGGGTCAGGGTCTCCAGGATCACGTTGGCGTTGGCGTCACCGTGGGACAGGCGGAAGATCGACCGCCCGCCCATGCCGTCGAGCGGCTTGAGCACCGTATCGCCGTGCTCGGCCACGAACGCCTTGAGGTCGGCCGCGCGGCGGGTGACCAGTGTCGGCGGGCAGCATTGCGGGAACAGCAGCGCGGCGAGCTTCTCGTTGTAGTCGCGCAGGCCCTGCGGGTCGTTGACCACCAGCGCCCCGGCGCGCGCGGCCAGGCTCAGCACCTGGGTGTCGTGGATGAACTCGCTGTCCACCGGCGGGTCCTTGCGCATCAGCACGACGTGGCCGGGGCCAAGCTCCAGCCGGGCGGGGGCGCCCAGGTCGAACCAGTGGGCCGGATCGTCGGCCACCGACAGCGGCGCGACCGTTGCCACCGCGCGGCCGGCATCCACCGCCAGGCCGCCCGGGTCCACGTACCAGAGCCGGTGGCCGCGCCGTTGCGCTTCCAGCAACATCGCGAACGTGGAGTCCTTGGCGATCCGGATCGACCCGATCGGGTCCATCACGACGACGATGTCGAGCGGCATGGCGGCTCTGCGCGGGGGGGAACGCGGCGATGGTAGCAGGCGTCCCACGGCCACCTTGGCGACCGCGATCGCATTCATGTTCGTCAGCAACGCTTGCCGAGCTTGACAGCGCACCCGCGGCTTGGAATAAAGGCAACCACGCGACGCGCCGGGGATTCCGCGTCGGCGCTTCGCAACAGGGGACACTGGAACATGCAGGACGAGGGTCGCAACGGCAGCCTCGATGGGTTGCGAGTCATGGTTATCGATGACTCCAAGACCATCCGCCGTACCGCTGAAACGTTGCTCAAGCGCGAGGGTTGCTCGGTGGTCACCGCCACCGACGGGTTCGAGGCATTGGCCAAGATCGCCGACCAGCAGCCGCAGATCATCTTCGTCGACATCATGATGCCGCGCCTGGATGGCTACCAGACCTGCGCGCTGATCAAGAACAACCAGATTTTCAAGAGCACACCGGTCATCATGCTGTCGTCGAAGGATGGCCTTTTCGACAAGGCGCGGGGCCGGATCGTCGGTTCCGAGCAGTACCTGACCAAGCCATTCACGCGCGAGGAACTCCTCGACGCGATCCGCACGCACGTCAACGCCTGACCGGGGGGTAGGGCACCAATGGCACGTATTCTTCTGATCGAGGACTCGCCGACCGATACGGCGGTCCTGACCCAATTGCTCGAGCGCAACGGCCACGACGTACTGGCCTCGGGAAGCGCCGAGGACGGCATCGACGTGTGCCGCCGCGAGCAGCCCGACCTGGTCCTGATGGACGTGATCCTGCCGGGCATGAACGGCTTCCAGGCCACCCGCGCGCTGTCGCGGGATGACGAGACCAAGGCCATCCCCGTGCTGATCGTCAGCACCAAGGGCATGGAGACCGACAAGGCGTGGGGCCTGCGCCAGGGCGCGAAGGACTACATCGTCAAGCCGCCACGCGAAGACGAGCTGATCGCACGCATCAACGCGCTGCTGGGGTCGTGAGCGGTTCCCACGCCATGACGTCCGCACCCTTTGACGTACTGGTCGACTACGAGCGCCGCAGCCTGGCGCACGTGGCCGGCCTGCCCGAGCAGCTCGACGCCCCGGGCCTGTGGCGCGGGGTCGGCTACCGCATCGGCGCCCGCCGGCTGGCATCGGACTTCGGCGAGGTGCTGGAAATCCTGCCGTTGCCGCAGGTCACCCCGGTCCCCGGCGCGCAGCCCTGGATGCTCGGGCTGGCCAACGTCCGTGGCAGCCTGCTGCCGATCGTCGACCTCAAGCAGTTCCTCGAGGGCGAGCGCACGGTCCTGCACGAGAGCCAGCGCATCCTGCTGGTCCGACAGCCGGGCGGCGACGTCGCGGTGCTGATCGACGAACTCCACGGCCAGCGCAGCTTCAACGAGCAGCACCTGCTGCCTCCCGGCGACGAGGCCGCCGCCGGCCTGGCCGACGGCCGCTACAGCCATTTCATCGACCGGGCCTACCGCCTGGACGGCACCGCCTGGGGCATCTTCAGCCTCGAGCGGCTCGCCCGCACGCCCGAATTCAGACAGGCCGCGTCCGACATGACGCGGCCCGATCCCCGTACCAACGCGCCCTACACCGGTCCCGCCGGCGTCAGCACCACACTCGAGGTCGAACATGAGCACTGAGATGAATTCCGTCGCCGGGAAGGCCCGCAACGTCGGGGTCAACACCTGGTTGATCCTGTTGGGACTGTCGGTGCTGGTGTTCGGCCTGAACACCGGTTACGCCACATGGAAGGCCGCCCGCCTGGGCGGCGCAAGCGCTTCGGCCTCGGCATTGCAGGTGCAGTCGCAGCAGCTGGCGGTCCAGGGCCAAGGCGCGGTGGGCGGCGACCCGGCGGCCTTCGCGGCCTTCAAGAACACCCAGGCGCAGATCGACGACAACGTCAACGACCTCAACGCCAACTTCGGCCAGACGACCGGCGTCGCCGGACCGATCCGCACCGTCTCCCAGACCTGGGCGCCGCTCGACAAGAGCGCCGAGCAGCTGATCGCGAGTGAGGCCGCGGTACTGGGCCTGGCCGAGAACGCCGAGAACTTCACCAGCCGCGTGCCGCAGTTGCAGGCCAGCCTCGACGAGCTGGTCCGCGCGATGTCCACCAGCGGCTCGCCTTCCTCGCAGGTCTACTACGCCCTGCGCCAGGTCGTGCTGTCGGGCACCATGGCCCGCCGCGTGACCGAGATCCGCGCCGGTGGCGCGGGTGCCGCCGCGGCCGGCGAAGGCCTGGTGCGCGACGTGGCGATCTTCGACAACGTGCTGACCGGCCTGCGCAACGGCGACGAGGCCACCGGCATCAACGCCCTGTCCAACTCCGGTGCGCTGTCGGCCCTCGGCCAGGCCGAGACCCTGTGGCAGGAGATGAAGACCGACGTCGACGCGATCCTGTCGAGCTCGCAGAACCTGTTCCGCGCGCAGGCCGCGGCGGACGCGATCACCTCCGGCTCCGACAAGCTGCTGGCCGACAGCCGCTCGCTGTTCGACTCGTTCACCGCGTTCGGCTCGCTGAAGGACACCAGCATCCTCGGCAACCTGTGGATCTCGATCATCTCCGGCGCGCTCGCGCTGCTGGCGATCGTCGGCTTGCTGGTGTCGCTCAACCGCCAGCAGCAGGCGCGCTACCAGACCACCAAGGAACTCAACGACCGCAACCAGGAGGCGATCATGCGCCTGCTGGACGAAATGGGCTCGCTCGCGGAAGGTGACCTGACCGTGAAGGCGACCGTGACCGAGGACATGACCGGCGCGATCGCGGACTCCATCAACTTCGCCGTCGAGCAGCTGCGCAGCCTGGTGCAGACGATTACCGACACCTCGGTGCAGGTGGCGTCCAGCGCGCAGGAAACGCAGGCAACCGCCATGCACCTGGCCGAGGCGGCGGAACACCAGGCGCAGGAGATCACCTCCGCCTCCGACCGCATCAGCGAAATCGCGGCCAGCATCGACCAGGTCTCGAAGAACTCCGCCGAATCCGCGGACGTGGCGCAGCGCTCGGTGCAGATCGCGACGGCCGGTGCCGGCGTCGTGCGCCAGACGATCCAGGGCATGGACAACATCCGCGACCAGATCCAGGAAACCTCCAAGCGCATCAAGCGTCTGGGTGAGTCCTCGCAGGAAATCGGCTCGATCGTTGAACTGATCAACGACATCTCCGAGCAGACCAACATCCTGGCGCTGAACGCGGCCATCCAGGCGGCATCGGCCGGTGAGGCCGGCCGCGGGTTCGCGGTGGTGGCCGACGAAGTGCAGCGCCTCGCGGAACGCTCGTCCAACGCGACCAAGCGAATCGAATCGCTGGTGCAGACCATTCAGGCCGATACCAACGAAGCCGTCAGCTCGATGGAGCAGACGACCTCCGAGGTGGTCGCCGGTGCGCGACTGGCCGAGGACGCGGGTACGGCGCTGGGCGAGATCGAAAAGGTGTCGTCCGACCTGTCGGGCCTCATCCAGGGCATCTCGTCGGCTGCGCAGCAGCAGTCCGGTGCGGCGGCCAACATCACCCAGACGATGCACACCATCCAGCAGATCACCTCGCAGACCACCCAGGGCGCCAACCAGACCGCACAGTCGATTGGAAACCTGGCGCAGCTCGCCGCCGACCTCCGTCGTTCGGTGGCCGACTTCAAGCTGCCGGCTTGAGGCGCGGATTGGATCGATCGATGAACTGCCTGACCCCCGGCCGACGCTGCCCATGGCACGGCTCCGCTGATCGGCGGGGTGGATGATGACCGTGATGCGCGACGCAATCGACACCACCACGCTCGGCTGGATCAAGCCCGAACTCGACGAGACCCTGCGCCAGGCGCGGCAGGAGATCGAGTCCTACGTCGAGGCGCCGGACGATGCGGACCGGATGCGCGCCTGCGCCCGGCACCTGCACCAGGTGCACGGCACGCTGCGCATGGTCGAGCTGTATGCCCCGGCGATGGTGGCCGAGGAGATGGAGCGCCTCGCCCTGGCGCTGGTGCACGGCGAGATCGCCGACCGCGACGACGCCTGCGCGATGCTCATGCGTGGCGCCGTGCAACTGCCCGATTACCTCGAGCGGCTGCAGGGCGGTCATCGCGACATCCCGATCGTGCTGTTGCCGCTGCTCAACGAGTTGCGCGCGACCCGTGGCGAATCCGGTCTCAATGAGAGCGTGCTGTTCGCGCCCGACCTCGACCGTCCGTTGCCGACCCACCTGCCGGCCCCGGTCGCGGTGGCCACGACGATCCGCNGCGCGCGACCCGTGGCGAATCCGGTCTCAATGAGAGCGTGCTGTTCGCGCCCGACCTCGACCGTCCGTTGCCGACCCACCTGCCGGCCCCGGTCGCGGTGGCCACGACGATCCGCAGCGGTGCGCGCCCGGCCAGCCCCGGGCTTGCAGCCTTGCGCCACGCCCTCAGCCAGTGGCCCGAGGACGGTGCGCCGTCCGATGCGGCGCAGCTGGCCAGCGTGGTCGACAGCCTGCTGTCGGAAGTCGCGGTCGAGCCCCTGCGGCGCATGCTGTGGGTGGCCGCGTCGGTCGCCGGCGCATTGCGCGACGGCGCCCTGGCGCCCACGCGCACGCTGCGCCAGGCATTTGGTGGCGTCGAGCGGGAAGCCCGCAACGTCCTCGAGGACACCGGCTTCAGCGCGCCCGACAGCGAGCCCAACGCCGAGCCGACGCGCCAGTTGCTGTACCACGTCGCCCACGCGCAGGGGAGCCATCCCGCGCTGGACGACCTGCGTCGCACCTTCGAGCTGGATGCCCAGCTGCCGAGCGAATCGGAGATCGAACACGCCCGCGGCAGCCTGAGCGGCCGCAACCGTGCGCTGCTCGACACCGTGTCGGCCGCGATCAAGGAAGACCTGCTGCGGGTCAAGGATGCGCTGGACCTGCACCTGCGCACCGGTAGCACCGACGTCGGTGGCCTGCGTCCGCAGGTCGAGGCGCTCGGCCGCGTCAGCGACACCCTGGGCATGATGGGCCTGGGCATCGCCCGCGGCGTGGTGCTGCAGCAACGCGATGCCATGCACGAGATCGTGGCCGGCCAGCGCGCCGCCGACGAGTCGGTGCTGCTCGACGTCGCCGGTGCACTGCTCTACGTCGACGCCTCGCTGGATGAGCAGGTCTCCCGCCTGGGCCTGTCGGACGACCGTGCCGACGAGGATCTGCTGGCGAGCGAGTCGCGCAAGGTGCTCGAAGTCGTCGTCCGCGAGGCGATCGCCAACTTCGGCGACGCGCGCCAGTCCTTCGTCGCCTTCGTCGAGACCAACTGGGATCACGCCGAGCTGGTCGAGATCCCGCGCCTGCTCGACGAGGTCGGCGGTGCGCTGCGCATCCTCGACCTGCACCTGCCGGCGGATTACCTGTCGGGCGTCAAGCGCTACACCGAGGTCGAGCTGATCGGCCGCAAGCGCGTCCCCAACGGCCAGCAGCTCGACACCATGGCCGATGCGCTGGCCAGCGTGGAGTACTACCTGGAGGCGCTGCGCGAGCAGCGGCCCAACCGCGACCGCATCCTGGAGATCGCGCGCCAGAGCCTGGAGTCGCTCGGCTACTGGCCGCTGCCGCCCGAAGCGCAGGTCGGCCAGCCGGCTGAATCCTCGCCGCTGTCGGTCGAGGACGAGAACCTTGCGGCTGCCGCGCTGGACATGGCCTCCAGCAGCATCCCCGTGCCGTCACCCTCGCCGGCCGCACCGTCGCCGGCCGCGCCGGCACCCCCGGCGGTCGAGCGCCCGGCCGACGCACCGGTGTCCAGCGCGGCCGTCACGTCCGTGGTCGAACTGGCGCTCGGCGGCTTCGAGCAGAGCGACGACATCGACGACGAGATCCGCGAGGTGTTCCTCGAGGAGCTCGAGGAAGAGATCGGCAACCTGGGCCCGATGCTGGACGCCTGGCGTCGCAGTCCGGACAACCTGGAGCAGCTGCGTTCCATCCGACGCGTCTTCCACACCCTGAAGGGCAGCGGCCGGCTGGTCGGCGCCCGGACGCTGGGCGAGTTCAGCTGGAAGATCGAGAACATGCTCAACCGCGTGCTCGATGGCAGCCGCTCCGCCAGTCCGGCGGTGGTGGCGATCGTCGACGACGCGCATGCCGCATTGCCGGGCCTGCACGCCGCGCTGCAGGGCAGCGGAACCGTGCAGGCCGACCTGGCCGGTATCGAGGCCGTGGCCGACCGCATCGCGGCGGGCGAGGAAGCGTTCTACGTCGCGCCCGAGCCGGCACCGGTCGTGTCCGATCCCGCGCCGGTCGAAGAGGTTCCGGTAGAGACCGTCGCCGAGGAGGCGCCTGCCCCCGCTCCGGTGGAGATACCCGGGTCCGCTGCGTTCGACCAGCCGGCCGAACTCCCGGCCTCCGATTTCTCGACCGAAGTGGACGAAGGCGGCATCCCGGCCTCGGTCGACCCGGTGCTGCTGGAGATCCTCGGATCGGAGGTCACCGGTCACCTGGCCACGATCGACCAGTGGCTGGCGACCAGCCGCTCCGCACCGCAGCCGGCGGACGACCGCCTGCAGCGCGCCATCCATACCCTCAATGGCGCCTTCGCGATGACGGAGGTGCCGGTGATCACCGACATCACCGGCCCCGCGGAAACCTACGTCAAGCGCCTTCTCGCCGCTGGCCAGGCCCCGAGCGAGGACGGCGTGGCCGCGATCGGCGCGGTGGCGGGCGCCGTGGCCAGCACCCTGGCCGCGTTGCAGTCCGCCTCGCCGAGGATTCCCGAGTTCCACGGCCTGTCGGCCCGGATGCAGGCCCTGCGCGACACCCTGCCGGCGTCCCAGATGCCGATGCCGGGCGACGACCTCGATGTCCCGCTCCCGACCCGCCGCACCAGCGGCGTCTCGGTGGTCGACCTGACCCCGTTCGCCGGGCTCGAAGCCTCGGAAGAAGCGACCGGCGTGGACGCCGCGCAGGCCGACGCCGCGAATGCAGAGGCACAGCGCGCCGAGACCGAGCGTCTCGAAGCCGAGTGCGTCGAAGCACAGCGTCTCGAAGCAGAGCGTCTCGAAGCAGAGCGCGTCGAAGCCGAACGACTTGAAACCGAACGGGCTGAAGCCGAACGTGCTGAAGCCGAACGTGCTGAAGCCGAACGTGCTGAAGCGGCGCGAGTCGAAGCCGAGCGCGCGGAAGCCGAGCGTCTCGAGGCCGAACGTGCCGAGGCCGAACGTCTCGAGGCCGAACGTCTCGAGGCAGAGCGTCTCGAGGCAGAGCGTCTCGAGGCAGAGCGTCTCGAGGCAGAGCGTCTCGAGGCAGAGCGCCTCGAAGCAGAACGTGTCGAGGCCGAGCGTCTCGAATCCGAGCGTCTCGAGGCAGAGCGCTTCGAAGCCGGACGTCTCGAAGCCGAACGTATCGAAGCACGGCGCATCGAAGCCGAGCGTCTTGAAGCCGAGCTCCTGGCGGCCGAACGTCTCGAGGCCGAGCGGCTCGAGGCCGAGCAGCGCGAAGCCCAGCGCCTGGCGGAGGAAGAGGACGAGTACGCCCGTCTTGAAGCCGAGTACGCCGAAGCCGACCGCGTCGCGCGCGAGCAGGCAGAGGCCGCCCAGTCGGCCGTCGAAGCGGCGATGGGCGCTTCAACAACCGGCAGCGCGAGCGTCGATGCAACAGAAGCCGACAGCATTGTCGAAACCGCTGTCGAGGCCTCGTCCGAACTCGCCGAAGCGGAGTTGGAATCGCAACCCGAGCCCGAACCCGAACCCGAGGTCGAAGCCGACCCCGAACCCGAACCCGAATTCGTGGCCGAAGTCGCCCCCGAGTCCGAGCCGGAACCCGAAGTCGGCCCCGAAGCCGCACCCGAACCAGAGCCTGCCCTCGACAGCGCGGTCGCGGCCCTGCTCG
Organism: Lysobacter zhanggongensis; assembly: GCF_046638635.1. NCBI lineage: Bacteria > Pseudomonadati > Pseudomonadota > Gammaproteobacteria > Lysobacterales > Lysobacteraceae > Lysobacter > Lysobacter zhanggongensis. Next base: position 7,762 of record NZ_JBJXHK010000050.1, on the reverse strand, counting down.
CGTCAAGCCTCGTCGACGTCCAGGATCCGGATGAAGAACTGGATGTGTCGGACCTCGATCCGGAGCTGGTCGACATCTTCGTCGAGGAAGGCGGCGACCTCCTCGACCATTCCGACGGTCTCCTGGCCCAGTTGCGCGAGACCCCCGAGGAGCGCGAGGCGCTCGTCGGCCTGCAGCGCGACCTGCACACCCTGAAGGGTGGCGCCCGCATGGCCGGCATCATGGCGGTCGGCGAGCTCGGCCATGTCATGGAGTCGCTGCTGGAGGCGGTGGTGGACCAGCGTTGCGAACTCGGCACCGATGGCGTGCCGCTGCTCGAGCGTGGTTTCGACCGCCTGCACGCGATGGTGACCCGCGTTGGCGACCGTCGCGCAATCGCGATGCCGGACATGCTGATCGCCGAGTTCGACGCGCGCTCGCGCGGGCAATCGCTGCTGCGCCAGCGCGCCGGGACCCCGGCTGTATCGGCACCGACCGTGGTGGAGGCGCCGGCTGCGGCGGCCGAACCGGTCGCGTCGCATCCGGTGGCGACCGCCCCCGTGGCCAGGGCACCCGAATCCACGGCCGTGGCCGGTTTGGCCCCGCTGTCGGCACCGATCGACGACAGCCAGCCGGGCGACGAGGACGACATCGGCGTGCGTGCGCCGCAGGAGCAGGTGCGTATCCGCGCCGACCTGCTCGACCGCCTGGTCAACTACGCCGGCGAGGTGGCGATCTACCGCGCCCGCCTGGAGCAGCAGCTGGGTGCGTTCCGTGGCGCGATCGCCGAAATGGCGGCCACCAACACCCGCATGCGCGACCAGTTGCGTCGCCTGGAGATGGAAACCGAGGCGCAGATCGTCGCCCGCTACCAGCGCGAAGGCGAGGATGGCGAGCAGGCGTTCGATCCGCTCGAGCTCGACCGCTTCTCCAACCTGCAGCAGCTGTCGCGCGCGCTGACCGAGTCCGCGGCCGACCAGAACAGCCTGCAGCTGACCCTTGACGACCTGACCCGCCAGTACGAAACGCTGCTGCTCCAGCAGTCGCGCGTGAGTTCGGAACTGCAGGAAGGCCTCATGCGCACCCGCATGGTGCCGTTCGATGCCCTGCTGCCGCGCCTGCGCCGTGTCATCCGCCAGGCGTCCGGCGAGCTCGGCAAGCAGGTCGCGCTCAAGCTGGACGGCTCGCAGGGTGAGCTGGACCGCAACGTGCTTGAGCGCATGACCGCGCCGCTGGAGCACATGCTGCGCAACTCCGTCGCGCACGGCATCGAGCTGCCCGAGGAGCGCAAGCGCGCCGGCAAGGCCGAGGAAGGCAGCGTCCGCATCGCGATCCGTCGCGAAGGTTCGGAGGTCGTGTTGGAAGTGGCCGACGATGGTCGTGGCCTCAACCGCGAGGCGATCCGTCGCCGCGGCGAGGAGCGCGGGCTGGTGCGTCCGGACGCGGTGCTCGGCGACTCCGACCTGGATGCGCTGATCCTCGAGCCGGGCTTCTCCACCGCCGATGCGGTCAGCCGGCTTGCCGGTCGCGGCGTCGGCATGGACGTGGTCGCCAGCGAAGTCCGCCAGCTGGGCGGCTCGCTCGACATCCGCTCCACCCCGGGCCAGGGCGTGCGCTTCACCTTGCGCCTGCCGCAGACGCTGGCAGTCACCCAGGCCGTCTTCGTCCGCATCAACGAGACCACCTTCGCCGTGCCGATCGCGTCGGTCCGTGGTGTCGGCCGCATCGCCCGCGAAGACCTGGTCGATGCCGATGGCAACCCGCGCGAATCGACCTACCGCTACGGCGGCGAGGACTACGCGGTACACGACCTCGGCCAGCTGGTCGGGCAGGGCACGGCAAAGGCCGAGGGCCACCTGCAGATGCCGGTGCTGCTGATCCGCTCCGGCGACCTGCATGCGGCGGTCACCGTCGACCAGGTGATCGGCAACCGCGAAATCGTGGTCAAGCCGGTCGGTCCGCAGGTCGCCTCGGTGCCGGGCATCTTCGGCGCGACGATCATGGGTGACGGCCGCGTGGTCGTGATCCTCGACGTGGCCCCGCTGGTCCGCCGCCAGGCCGTGCTCCCGCGCGAGATGCGCAGCGTCGCGGCGCCGGTGGTCGAGCACCGCCAGGTCCCGCTGGTGATGGTGGTCGACGACTCGGTCACCATGCGCAAGGTCACGGGCCGCGTGCTGGAGCGCAACAACTTCGAGGTCGCGACCGCAAAGGATGGCGTCGATGCGCTTGAGCGGATGGTCGACGTGGTACCCGACCTGATGCTGCTGGACATCGAGATGCCGCGGATGGACGGCTACGAGCTGGCCACCCAGATGAAGGCCGACCCGCGTTTGCGCAACGTGCCGATCGTGATGATCACCTCGCGTACCGGCGACAAGCACCGCCAGCGCGCGATGGACATCGGCGTCGACCGCTACCTCGGCAAGCCGTACCAGGAGCCCGAGCTGATGCGCAACGTGTTCGAGCTGCTCGGGATCGAGCGTCGCCATGTCGGCTGAAGCCCTGCGGGTTGTCCTGCTGGCGCGCCCTGGCGTGGCCCGTGAGCGCCTGCGCGGCGTGATGGACGAGGCCGGCGTCGAGCGTGTGCTCGAGGCCGACCCGACGGAGCTGGAGCTGGCCGCCCTGCTCGCCGCGTCGCCGCGCGCGGTGCTGGTCGCGCTGGACCCGGCGACCGAGGACGTACTGGACCGGTTCGACGAGGTCCTGTTCGACCCCGGCGTCGACGTGATCTACGAGGAGGCCGACCTGGCCGCGACGCGCGAGGGCTGGGACATCGCCCGTTGGCAGCGCCACCTGGTGGCCAAGCTGCAGCGCCATGGCGATGTCCTGCCGCCGGGTCGCGAGCCCGACGACCAGCCCGCCGCGGCAATGCCCGGCGAGTCCGAGATCGTGGACGCTGTGGCCTTTTCCGAGCCGCCCAGCGCGTCAGTGGCCGAAGCGCTGGAGATCAGCGTCGAGGTCCCGTCCGGTGTCGGCGTCGAGCACGAGCCGTTGCCCGCGCCCGAGGAAGCGCCGACGACCACGATGGAAGTGTCGTTCGCGCCAATGGCCGGCGAAGCCAACCCGTTTGATCCGGTGCTCGCCGAGAGCATGGGCGCGGACGATGCGGCCGGCTTCGATGATGCCTTCCTGTCCGAGTTCGCCGCGGCCAGCGAGCTGAACCCCGACGCGTCCCCAGCGCTCGAGACCGATGCGTTCGACCCGGCCGTTGAGGCGTCGCTGGCCGAGGAGGGGTTCGACCAAGTGGTCCTGGACGCCGGTGTCGACTCCGACGTCGACGGCCCGGCGTCTGCCCAAGTCGCCGTCGTTGCACCCGCGACAACCATCGATTTCAGCAACTTGAGCCTCGACGACGGTGGCGAGGTGGCCAACACCGCGTCCGCCATCGACGACCACCGGTTCCGCCGTGACCTGGACGACCTCGACCAGCGGATCTCGCACCTCTCACTCGTCGACGACACCCCGCAGCGTGGCCCCGAGCAGGCGCGCGGTGCGGTGGTGGTGCTGGCCGGTATCGGCGGGCCGGATGCGGTGCGTCAGTTGCTGGGCGCCCTGCCGGCGGGCTTTCCCCGTCCCGTGCTGATCCAGCAACGCCTCGACGGCGCGCGCCATGACAGGCTCGTGGCGCAGATGCAGCGGGCGACTTCCATCCCGGTGAAGCTGGCCGAGGCCGGTGCCGCCGCCGACGCCGCCACCATCTACATCCTGCCGGCGGAAGTCGGCATCGAGGCCGGTGATGGGGGCCTGCGCTTCAACCAGAGCGGTGACGTGCTGTCGCAGCTCCCGTCCGCCGACAGCGCGGTCCTGCTGCTCAGTGGCAGCGATGCGACGCAGGTCGATGCCGTCATGAACCACAGCTGGGCAGGTGCGCTCGTGGCCGGGCAGGCGGCCGATGGCTGTTACGACGCCGCCGCCCCGAACGCCCTGGCCGCCCGCGGCGGTGATACCGCGCCGCCGCCCCGGATCGCCCAACTGCTGTCCGAGCGCTGGGCCTGACGGCCGCGCCGAGGAATCACGACATGTCCAACACTCTCCAATCCCCCCTGACTGGCGATGCTGGCGTCGATGCCGATGCCGACATCCGCGGGGTGCTGATCCAGTTGGCCGGTGCACGGCTGCTGCTGCCCAACGCGACCATCGCCGAGGTGCTCTCCTACGCCGAGCCCGAACCGGTGGAGAACGCCCCGGCCTGGCTGCTCGGGCGCATCCGCTGGCGTGGCTGGCAGTTGCCGCTGGTGTCTTTCTCGCGCCTGGCCGGCATTGCCGACGAACAGGGCGGCCTGGGCAGCAAGGTGCTGGTGTTCAAGGCGCTGGGCGGTACTTCGCCGACCCCGTTCTTCGCGATGCTGACCCAAGGCTTCCCGCGCCTGGTCACCGTGTCGCGCGCCGGCCTGCTGGTCGAGGAGACCGAGAACCTGCCGGCGGCCGTCACCGCAAAGGTCATGCTCAACCAGGACGACGCCTACGTGCCGGACCTGGAAGCGATCGAGCAGCTGATCGCCGACGCGCTCGCCGAAGTCGCGTAAAGCACGTAAGCCGCCGGTCGTCCCGGGGCGACTCAGCACAGATCGCCGAAGCGCGCCTGCAGGGCCGCGATCGCCGCCAGTCCGGCGGTTTCCGTCCGAAGGATGCGCGGCCCCAGGCGCAGCCCTTGGAAGCCGGCGGCATGCAGTTGCTCGCGGTCAAGCGGCGACCATCCACCCTCAGGCCCGACCGCCAGGTACACCGGCTGGCCGGCCTCGGCCGCCAGCGTTGGCAGCGCGAGCCCGCCCGCGGGATCCAGCAACAACCGCAGGCCACCTGCGGGCAAACCGTCCAGCGCGGCGGCGAGCGGAGCGGGCGGCGAGACCGTGGGCACCCGTGCGCGTCCGCTCTGTTCGCAGCCGGCGGCCACCACGCTTCGCCAGTGGGCCAGCCGCTTGTCGGCCCGCGCTGCGTCCAGCTTGACCTCGCTGCGTTGCGAGCTCACGGGGATCACGTGGTCGACGCCGAGCTCGGTCGCCTTCTGCAGGATCAGGTCCATCTTCTCGCCGCGTGCGATGCCCTGCAGCAGCCCGATCCGCAGCGGCGATTCGCGGTCGACCGCGGTTGCCTCGCCGATGCGGACGAGGACCTCGCGCTTGCCGACCGACGCCACCGTCGCGGCGCGGTCGAAGCCGTCGCCATTGAACAGCACGCATGCGTCCCCGGGCCCCAGCCGGAGCACGCGGGTGAGGTGCCCCGCCGGTCCTTCCGGCAGCGCGACTTCAGCGCCGGGCGGCAACGGCAGGTCGACGTACAGCCGGGTCAGCCGCATGAGGCCTGCTCCGTCGCGATGTCGATGACCGCCGCGGTCGTCTCGGCCAAGAGCGCCAGCGCGTCGTCGTCGATGGTGTATGGCGGCATCCAGTAAAGGACGTCGCCCAGCGGACGCAGCAGCACGCCGCGGTCGAGCGCGGCGCGGTAGGCGTGCAGACCGACCCGCGCCGCGGCGTCGAACGGTGTAGCGCGGTTGCCGTCGCGTGCGAGTTCGAATGCCACGATCATGCCGGCCTGGCGGACGTCGGCGACATGCCGGTGCGCGGCCAGCGGCGCCGCCAGCGACGCCATCTTCTCGGCGGTGGCGCGGTTGCGTGCGACCACGTCGTCGGACGCGAAGATGTCCAGCGTGGCGAGTGCCGCCGCGCAGGCCAGCGGATTGCCGGTGTAGCTGTGCGAATGCAGGAAGGCCTTCTCGCGGGACGTGTCGAGGAAGCCGTCGTACAGTTCCTGGGTCGCCAGTACGGCGGCCAGGGGCAGGCTGCCCCCGGTGAGGCCCTTGGACAGGCACAGCAGGTCGGGGGCGATGCCGGCCTGCTCGCAGGCGAACATGGTGCCGGTGCGGCCGAACCCGACCGCGATCTCGTCGGCGATCAGGAAGATGCCGTGGACGTCGCACAGTTCCCGCACGCGCTTGAGGTAGACCGGGTCGTGCATGCGCATGCCACCGGCGCACTGCACGCGCGGCTCGAGGATCATCGCGCAGACCTCGCCAGCATGGTGGTCGAGCAGCCGCGCGAGCGCGTCGGCGGCGTCCTCGGCGTGGTCGGCGGCGTTCTGTCCGTCGCGTGCCAGGTACGCATCGGGCGAAGGGGTGAACAACGCTTCGCACAGCAGCGGCGCGTAGACCCGGCGGTACAGCGGCACGTCGCCGACCGCCAGCGCACCGAGCGTCTCCCCGTGGTAGCCACCCTCGAGTGCAACGAACTTGGTCCGGCGCGGCTCGCCGCGGTTGCGGAACCAGTGGAACGCCATCTTCAAGGCGACCTCGACCCCGGCCGAGCCGTTGTCGGCGTAGAACACCTTCGACAGCGGCGGCCGCGAGGGCTCCCGCGGTGCGATCGCCAGCAGGCGCTCGGCCAGTTCGACCGCCGGCGCGTGCGAGCAGCCGGCCAGGATCACGTGCTGCAGCGTGGTCGCCTGCGCGGCGATCGCCGCCCCGATGCGCGGCTCGGCGTGGCCGAACAGGTTGACCCACCAACTGCTCACCGCGTCGAGGTAGCGCCGGCCGTCGCGGCCGATCAGCCACGGTCCCTCGCCGCGCTCGATCGGCAGCAGGGGCAGGGTGTCGGGGTGCTCGCTCATCTGCGTGCACGGGTGCCAAAGCACCGCCAGGTCGCGGTCGCGCCAGGCCTCGGCGGACGAAGGGATGCGATGTTGCTCTGCTAGCATCGCGGCATCGTGACTGGTCTTCTGCATCCCGCCATTATCCCCTGTCGCCGGTCGCGCGGCCTGCCGGCACCCATGGCCGGGGAGCGCCGGCGATGAGCCGGGCGTTGCCGGTCATCCACCGGGTGGTCACCGAGGAGACCGGTCCGTACCGGGTCGACCATGTCGACCTGGAATTCAGCAACGGCGAGCGTCGCCAGTTCCAGCGCCTGCACGGTCGCGGACACGGTGCGGTGGTGGTCGTGCCGATGCTCGATGCGGAAACGGTGCTGCTGGTGCGCGAGTACGCCGCCGGCGTCCACCGCTACGAACTGGGGCTGGTGAAGGGCCGCATCGATGCCGGCGAGACGCCGCTGCAGGCGGCCGATCGCGAGCTCAAGGAAGAGGCCGGTTATGGGGCGCGCTCGCTGCTGGCGCTGCGTGAACTCACGCTGGCACCGACCTACATGAGCCACGTCACCCACCTCGTGCTGGCACGCGACCTGTACCCCGAGCGGCTGCCGGGCGACGAGCCAGAACCGCTGGAGCCGGTGCCGTGGAGGTTGGACGCGCTCGACCAGCTGATCCTGCGCGAGGATTTTTCCGAAGGCCGCAGCATCGCGGCGCTGTTCATTGCAAGGGAGTGGTTGCGAAACCAATGACGAACGACGTGACACTGCGCGAAGGCGCCATTGCGGTCGCGCGCGAAGCCGCCGGCAGGATCCTCGAGGTCTACGACAGCGAGTTCGCGGTCCGCCACAAGGACGACCGCTCGCCGCTCACCGCCGCCGACCTTGCCGCGCACCACTGCATCGTCGACGGCCTGGCACGGCTGGACGCCGGCATCCCGGTGCTGTCGGAGGAATCGGCGGGGATCACCACCGCGCAGCGCCGCGAGTGGTCGCGCTTCTGGCTGGTCGACCCGCTCGACGGCACGCGGGAGTTCGTCAAGCGCAACGGCGAGTTCACCGTCAACATTGCGCTGATCGAGGATGGCGTGGCGACTTTCGGCGTGGTGCAGTCACCGGTCAGCGGGGCGCTGTGGCACGGCGGCGCGGCGCTGGGCGCGTTCCGGCGCGACGGCGACGGCGATGACCGGCCGGTGTCGACGCGTCGG
>NZ_JBJXHK010000049.1:0-17222 GCF_046638635.1 Lysobacter zhanggongensis | reverse complement strand
TGCAGCCGCTCCACCAGCAGCAGCGCGGACACCGCGTCGCCGGCATCGGCGGCGCGCTCCAGCAATTGCAGGCACAGGCCCTGGTCGCCGGCGTCGGCCTTGCGTCCCAGGTGGACCGCTGCCGCGCGCAGGGCCGGCGGGTAGCCGTGGTGCACCGCCGCCAGCAGCCGCTGGTTGATGCGGCCATCGCGCGGAAGCAGCACGCTGCCCAGTGCCAGCCAGGCCAGCCAGTAGCCGGCGATTGTGTTGCCGGCACCTTCCGCGCGCAGCAACCAGCCCAACCCGAGCCGCGGTGCCGCGGGCCCGCCCAGCCCGAACAGCAGCATCCGCGCGTACTCCACCTGTGCGCCGGTATGGCCGCCCTGTGCCGCGCGCCGGTACAGCGCCAGCCGTGCGGCCCCGTCCTCGTCATGCACGGCATCCGGCGCATGCGAGTCGGGGTGGGCGAGGGCGGCAATCGGGCTCATGGATCAGGACAACGCACCGATCCCGCACGTGCGGCCGCGCGGTGACGTTCCATTGGTGGAACGCAAAAGGCGCACCAAGGCCCCGCGCTACAATCGGCCGATCCGTTTTCAGTAGCCGAGTGCGCCATGAGCACCCCCGCCAGCCAGCTTCCCCAGTCCGACGCCGACACCGCCCGCACGCCGCTGCGGTTCGTCACCGCCGCCAGCCTGTTCGACGGCCACGACGCCGCCATCAACATCATGCGGCGGCTGATCCAGGGGCAGGGCGCGGAAGTCATTCACCTGGGCCACAACCGCTCGGTCGAGGACGTCGTCCGCGCCGCCCTGCAGGAAGACGCCGACGGCATCGCGCTGTCGTCCTACCAGGGCGGGCACGTCGAGTACCTCAAGTACATGGTCGACATGCTCAAGGAGCGCGGCGCCGGCCACATCAAGATCTTCGCCGGCGGTGGCGGCACCATCACCCCCGAGGAGATCCGCGAACTGCAGGCCTATGGCGTCGAGCGCATCTACCACCCCAACGACGGCATGCACATGGGGCTGGTGGCGATGATCGAGGACGTCGTCCGCCGCGCAGGCGAAGGCCGCATCGAGGGCGAGGCCGACAACACCCAGCCGTCGATCACCGACGAGATCGCCATCGGCCGCATGCTCAGCGCAATCGAGGAGGACCACTTCGACGAGCAGCAGCTGGCCCACCTGCGCAAGCAGTGGCAGCTGGCCGGCGGCAAGACCCCGGTCATCGGCATCACCGGCACCGGCGGCGCGGGCAAGTCTTCCGTGACCGACGAGCTGCTCAACCGCTTCCTGGCGAACTTCCCGGAGATGCGCATCGCGGTGATCTCGGTCGACCCGACCCGCCGCCGCACCGGTGGCGCGCTGCTGGGCGACCGCATCCGCATGAACTCGCTGCGCAGCAACCGCGTCTACATGCGCTCGATGGCCACCCGCCGCCAGCACGCCGCCACCAACGCGGTGCTGAAGGACTCGATCGGCTTCCTCAAGGGGCTCGGCTATGACCTGGTCATCGTCGAGACCGCGGGTATTGGCCAGTCCGACTCGGAGATCGTCGACCTGGTCGACTTCCCGATGTACGTCATGACCAGCGACTTCGGCGCCCCGAGCCAGCTGGAGAAGATCGACATGCTCGACTTCGCCGAACTGGTGGTGCTCAACAAGTACGACAAGCGCGGCGCCGAAGATGCCCTGCGCGACATCCGCAAGCAGTGGAAGCGCAACCGCGTCGCCTTCCAGACCAAGGACGAGGACGTCCCCGTCTACCCGACGATCGCCAGCCAGTTCAACGACCCCGGCATCAGCTGGATGTTCGCCAACCTGTGCCGCTTGATGCGGGAGAAGCTCGGCGTGGGCGGCGGCTCCGACGCCGGTGGCTCCGATGTAGGAGCGACGTCAGTCGCGACCTCGCAGAGCTCCCGGGACGATGGTCAGGTCGCGACTGACGTCGCTCCTACATCGAAAGGGAGCTCCCGCTGCGACTTCCGGCCCGACATCGACACCTCGCTGAAGGAGCCGCGCGCGACGGTGCTGATCCCCGGCAACCGCGTCCGCTACCTCGCCGAGATCGCCGAGCAGGGCCGCTCGATCAACGACCGCATCGAGAGCCAGTCCGAAATCGCCGACCGCGCGCAGAGCTATTGGCAGAGCCTGCATGACCTCGAAGACCCGCAACTGCCGAAGCAGCTCGACCTCTACCAGGCCGATGCCCTCCAAGGCCCGGCGAAGTCGCCTGACTCCCGCGCCCCCTCCGCTGTAGGAGCGGCTTCAGCCGCGAACGCGCAGAACGTTGGAGACGATGTACAGGTCGCGGCTGACGCCGCTCCTACAACGGAAAGGGATTCCGCCCCCGCCCCCGACCGCACGCTGCTGACCCTCCGCCAGCGCTACAACGACGCCGTCCAATCCCTCGATTCCGAGGCCCTCAAGCTGCTGCGCGACTGGCCGGCCCGCCTCAAGTCCATCACCGACGACGTCAACGAATACCAGGTCCGCGACAAGACCATCCGCGTCGACAACTACCGCGAGTCCCTGTCCCACCAGCAGATCCCCAAGATCGCCGCCCCCACCTACAAATCCTGGGGCGAGCTGCTCACCTTCCTGCAAAAGGAAAACCTACCCGGCGCCTACCCCTACACCGGCGGCGTCTACCCGTACCGCCGCACCGGCGAGGACCCGATCCGCATGTTCGCGGGCGAGGGCACGCCGGAGCGCACCAACCGGCGCTTCCACTACCTCAGCCTCGGCCAGCCGGCCGCGCGCCTGTCCACCGCGTTCGACTCGGTCACCCTGTACGGCGAGGACCCGGCGCCGCGCCCGGACATCTACGGCAAGATCGGCAACTCCGGCGTCAACATCCCCACGCTGGACGACATGAAGAAGCTGTACTCCGGCTTCGACCTGTGCGCGCCCACCACCTCGGTGTCGATGACCATCAACGGCCCCGCGCCGATGATCCTGGCGATGTTCATGAACACCGCCATCGACCAGCAGGTGGAGAAGTACCTGCGCGCCGACCAGGCTCGCTGGGACGCCGCCCACGACAAGATCGAAAAACTGTTTGAAGGCCGCCAGCGCCCGCAGTACAGCGGCAGCCTGCCCGAGGGCCACGACGGCCTGGGCCTGGGCCTGCTGGGCGTTACCGGCGACCAGCTGCTGGACGCCGCCACCTACGCCCGCATCAAGGCAGAGACCCTCAAGACCGTCCGCGGCACCGTGCAGGCCGACATCCTCAAGGAGGACCAGGCCCAGAACACCTGCATCTTCAGCACCGAGTTCGCCCTGCGCATGATGGGCGACATCCAGCAGTACTTCGTCGACAACGGCGTGCGCAACTTCTACTCGGTGTCGATCTCCGGCTACCACATCGCCGAGGCCGGGGCGAACCCGATCAGCCAGCTCGCCTTCACCCTGAGCAACGGCTTCACCATCGTCGAGTACTACCTCGCGCGCGGGATGAAGATCGACGACTTCGCGCCCAACCTGTCGTTCTTCTTCAGCAACGGCATGGACCCCGAGTACACCGTCATCGGCCGCGTCGCTCGCCGCATCTGGGCCCGCGCCATGCGCGAGAGGTATGGCGCAAGCAGCAGAAGCCAGATGATGAAGTACCACATCCAGACCAGCGGCCGCTCCCTGCACGCGCAGGAGATCCAGTTCAACGACATCCGCACCACGCTGCAGGCCCTATACGCGCTGTTCGACAACTGCAACAGCCTGCACACCAACGCCTACGACGAAGCCATCACCACGCCGACCGAAGAGAGCGTGCGCCGCGCCGTCGCCATCCAGATGATCATCAACAAGGAGCTGGGGCTGAACTTCTGCGAGAACCCCTGGCAGGGCAGCTTCATCGTCGACAAGCTCACCGACATCGTCGAGGAGGCCGTCTACAAGGAGTTCGAGGCCATCAGCGAGCGCGGCGGCGTGCTCGGCGCCATGGACACCATGTACCAGCGCGGCAAGATCCAGGAAGAGAGCCTGTACTACGAGCACAAGAAGCACGACGGCAGCCTGCCGCTGGTCGGCGTCAACACCTTCCTGCCGAAGGAGCACGCCGGCGACATCGTCACCGAGATCGAACTGATCCGCTCGACCGAGGAAGAGAAGGGCCAGCAGATCGACAACGTCCGCAACTTCCAGCAGCTCCGCAACGCTGCTGTTCTCCCTCTCCCGCTGGCGGGAGAGGGCCGGGGTGAGGGCGCACCCGGCCTCGCCTACCTCCAGAAAACCGCCCGCGACCGCCAGAACGTGTTCGCCGCGCTGATGGAGGCGGTGAAGACGCACAGCCTGGGGCAGATCAGCCATGCGTTGTATGACGTGGGTGGGGAGTATCGACGGAATATGTAGCTCGGGGGCGAGCTGTTTGGTTTCGCTTAGAAGGAAGTGCGCTCTACGGGGGGGGCAGAAAGGAAGCGCGAGCCTAGTTTGTTCGTAGATTGATAGTTGGCGCACTTTGGCGCGAAGGGTCTCTCGATTCGATGCCGGGATGCCAGTCTGCCGTGCGGTCAAGGCGGTCACGAGATGCGCAGGCACGCGAAGCTGTATCTCGGCATTCGAGCAGTGATCCGGCTACCCTCCACTAGTGCTACCTTCGCATTATTCGAGGCATCTTGGAGGGAGAATGCATCTCAAGTCATACCGCCTTCAAAACTACAGGCGGCTTCGCGACGTTCACGTAGAACTTGCCCAAGATATTTCAATTTTTGTTGGGGCGAATAACAGCGGCAAGACATCTGCCACACAAGCGGTACAGATGTTCCTTTCGGGGCGGAAGGAAAAGTTTTCCCTGTTCGACTTTAGCTCCAACGTCTGGAAGCTGTTGAATGAGGTCGGAGAAAGCCCTGCAACCGACGATGCGGAGGCTTCGTTTCCATCTATTACGATAGATCTCTGGTTCGAGGTCACGGAGGACGATCTCTATCTTGTGTTGCCTATCCTCCCAAGCTCGGAGTGGCAGGGTAAAGAAGTTGGAATTAGGGTCGAGTTCGGCGCGGTCAATGCTCCTGAGACGCTTCGACGTTTCCGGGAGGCTACGCAGAAGGCGGCTGCACAAATTGAAGCGCTGGGTGACAATGCGGGCACGTACGCACCGTGGCCGCGGAGCCTGACGCACTTTCTTGCTCAGGAGCTCCGGGCGGAGTTTGAACTCCGCTATTTCGTTCTCGACCGTGCTCAGTTCGACGCGGCGTACGTTGAGAACGACCCCAACTACCACCCTCAACCGATACCCGCGGAGCCGGGCGGGGGGGCGATCTTGCGATCATTGATCCGTGTGGATTGCCTGCACGCACAACGCCATCTTGCTGACCCGGACTCCAGTAGTTCTGGAGGGGTGGGACGAGCAGAGGACTTGTCGCGCCGATTAAGTCGCTTCTATGAGCGCAATCTTTCTCAAAGGCCCGATGACCATGCTGCGCTGAAGGCACTCTTCGATTCTGAGGAGAGTCTCAATAAGCACCTTATGGACGTGTTCAAGCCAACTTTAGAGCGGATCGCTAAGCTTGGGTATCCGGGCATGCATAATCCGCGTCTCGAGATCGCGTCTGGCCTGAACCCGGCGACCGTAATGAGCCAGGACGCAAAAGTTCACTACGTCCTGGGCGAAGACATGCCTCTCCGGCTGCCTGACAGCTACAACGGGCTCGGCCTCAAGAATCTCATCTATATGGTGGTAGAGATTCTTGACATTCAAGAAAGGTGGAAGCTCGAAGAGAACCGTCCGCCACTTCACCTCGTTTTTGTCGAGGAGCCGGAAGCGCATTTGCACGCGCAGTTGCAGCAGGTCTTCATCCGCAATGTGCTGGAGCTGTTGAAGGTTGAAGGGGAGGAGTTGAGCGCCTTCCGATCGCAACTTATCGTTACGACGCATTCGCCGCACATACTCTATGAAAGGGGCTTCGCGCCGATCCGGTACTTCCGCAGGCATGTCACCGATGGGGAGCAGACAACGCGGGTACTCAACCTGTCTAGGTTCCAGGCAGGCGACGCGCCGAAAGATCGAGATTTCCTGCAGCGGTACTTGAAGCTCACTCACTGCGACCTGTTCTTCGCCGATGCTGCCATTTTGGTGGAGGGGAACGTAGAGCGGCTGTTGCTTCCACTAATGATAGAGAAGGTGGCGAAAGGGTTGAGCGCCGCTTCTTTGTCAGTGCTGGAGGTGGGCGGAGCATTCGGGCACCGCTTTCGAGAGCTGATTCGATTCCTTGGTATCAGCACACTTGTGATTACAGACCTAGACAGCGTGGCCATAGTCGAAGGTCCGACGGAGGACGAAGAGGAGGACGAGAAGGAATTTGACATTCCTGCCGAGAAGGAGGACGGCCAGCCCGTCAAGAAGTACGGAAAAACTTGCGAGCCCCTTGACGTGGACGCATACACGGCTAATCAGACGCTCATTCAATGGCTTCCTAAGAAAACGACAATTGCGGAGATTCTTGCCGCAACGGATGAAGAGAGAACCGAGGAAATCCCCGGCACCGACAATGCGAAGGTGCGCGTTGCCTACCAATGCCCCCTCGATGTCACTTGGGGAAACATCACCACGCAAGTCTGTGGCCGTACCTTGGAGACTAGCTTTGCTCTACAGAATGCGGAGTGGTGCCAAGACTTGGATCGGAAACCCCTGGGGCTGAAGTTGCGCGGACAGGTAGCAACGCCGGCCGCCTTGGCCACTGGGCTGCACAAACGTGTAATCGGCCAGTACTTTGACAAAACGAAGTTCGCGCTCGGTGTTCTTGCGCGCAAAGAAGAGCAGTGGGAAGTGCCTCTCTACATCGAACAGGGGCTTCGTTGGCTAGAAGCAACTGTCGACCTCGAAGCAAAAGAAGAGGTTGAAGCCGTAGCTGAAGCGATCGCGGCTGAGACTGTTGAGGCAGTGCACAACCCGGGCCTCGATCAATGAGTCGGCGGGTAGACAAGCCGGATACTCCGGCAGACATTGAATTGAGGGGGTGCTTGTCTCCTGAGGAGCGGCGCTCGTTCGTGATGGTCGCGGGCGCTGGCTCTGGTAAAACTACATCCCTTATCAAGGCGCTGTCAGCAGTTATTGATCTACACGGCCCGTCGTTGGAAAGCCGCCGCCAGCGTGTCGCCTGTATTACCTACACTGAGATCGCAGCTCAAGAGATATGGGCCGATGTCGGCAATAATCCGCGAATCCACGTGTCGACGATCCATAGCTTCATGTGGATGCTGGTTCGGCCGTTTCAGGGCGACATTCGGAAGTGGGTAGCGTCGCGTATCGAAGAGAAGCTCGGAGAGCTAGACGAAAAGATCTCCGGTTACGGTCCGCGAGTCCAACAGAGAACAAAAGATAAGGACCAGCGCGACGTAGCACGGTACCAGCAATCTCTGGAGCGTATTGATCAGGTTCAATCCTTTACATACGGTACCGGCAGCGACTATACGAAAGGCATCCTAGGACATGACGACGTTCTGCGGTGCGCGACGCAATTCTTAGATGAGCGTCCTCTTTTTCGAACATTGTTGGCGCAACAGTTTCCATTCGTATTCGTTGATGAGAGTCAAGACACCACTGGCAGCGTGGTGTCCGGATTAAAGCGGGTTGCTGCTCAGTTGCAGGGGAAGTTCTGTCTCGGCTTTTTCGGTGACCCAATGCAACGAATTTACATGACGGGCGCCGGAAGGGTCGAGGCCGAGGAAGGATGGGCAACGATCACTAAAGAAGAAAACTTCCGATGTCCGACCAGCGTATTAAGCGTCGCGAACGCGATTCGCAGTAACGACGATGGGTTAGTGCAAACAAGAGGGCGAATAATCACAACGCCCGCAGGTGAAGAGGTTTCCTTTGCGGGTACGGCGCGGATGTTCATCTTGCCGGCCGATGATCAGCGCGACGAGAATATAGCGAAAGTTCGGGCATGGGTGGCGGATCGAAATGCCGATGAAGCGTGGCGAGATGGTCCGGTCAAGCTTCTTGTCATTGTGCATCGCATGGCGGCTAGGCGGCTAGGCTTTGACAATTTGTATGTCGCGATGAATTCCAAAGCGCCGGGTGCGCTCAAGGACGGCTTTCTTGATGCCACCGCCTGGCCGCTCCGCCCCTTTATGCAAATGGCGCTGCCTCTCTCAGACGCCACAATTGAGGGCCGCGAGTTCGACGCCATGATCCTTCTGCGGAAGTTCTCGCCAAAGCTCGCAACAGAGAACTTGCCTAGAAAGGGTATTCCGGCAACTCTCGCCGACCTTAGGAATGCAGCTGAGGAGTTGGCGAAGTTGATGCAGCCGGGTTCTGAAGCAACTACTCGTGCTGTTTTGGAGCATATGCGTGACACGGGGCTGTTTGCTCTCGATCCACGCGTTCTGAGCTATTTGGACGCAGGCGTGCCACCGACTCATGAGGGGGATGACGACGAAGTTGCTCGCAATGACGACAAAGATGAGGCGCTCGAAATGAGCGCGATTGACGCTTTTCTCGCGTGCAAGGCGTCTGAATTCTGGGGCTATAAGGAGTATGTAGAAGAGCTATCGCCCTTCTCTACGCAACAAGGCATCAAGGGCGCTGAGTTCGACAGGGTGCTCGTGATTGCCGACGACGCCGAAAGTTCACATTTCCAATTTTCTTATGATAAGTATTTTGGGGTCAAAGCGCTTTCGGATAATGACAGAAAGAACCTAGACGAGGGAGGAGAGACTCAGGTCGAGCGGACCCGCCGTCTCTTCTACGTGTGCTGTACGCGCGCAATGAAAGATCTCGTCGTTGTCTTCTTTGCGGATGATGTCGGAGCTGCGGAACAAGCCGTCCGCGCAATGGACCTATTTCCCACCGAGGAGATATTTACGCAGGCGGCATTGAGGTGACGCCAGGAACAGGGGTAAGAGTCGACTTTTCAGATCGACCCGGCCGGCGCCGCTGCCCGGCGCGGCTAAAAACGGGGGTCAGAGAGAAGATTCCGAGCTTGGAAGTGCTGTAGCCACGCCTAGGCCCGAGCGGTCTCTACCTGTGGGGGTGGGCGAGCCGTCGTCCTAAGATTGATGCGCCAGTAGCTCTTACGCTCACGACTACCGAGGTCCACATGTCCGAACGCGTCCTTGTCTTCTACGGCTCCTACCGCTCCGACCGCGTGGGCATCCGCCTGGCCGGCTCCTGCGTTCGCGCACTGCAGGCCCGCGGCGTCGACGCCGAGCTGATTGACGCGAAGGCGGTGAACCTGCCGATGCTGGACCGCATGTACAAGGAGTACCCGCCGGGCGAGGCGCCGGCGGCAATGGAGGCACTGGCCGGCAGGATCCGCGGCGCCGATGGCTTCGTGTTCGTCACCGGCGAGTACAACTGGGGGATGCAGCCGGGCCTGAAGAACCTCACCGACCACTTCCTGTAGGAGTGGTTCTGGCGCCCCGCCGGCATCGTCAGCTATTCGGCCGGGCGCCTGGCCGGTGCGCGCGGCAGCGTCCCCTGGCACGGCACTCTGTCGGAAATGGGCATGGTGGTGATCTCCAGCACCGTCAACGTCGGCCCCATCGGCAAGACGCTGGACGCGCAGGGGCAGCCCATCGACGAGGCCGGAAAGTTCCTCGAGAAGAGCTTCGCCCGCTTCGCCGACGATCTGGCCTGGTGGATGGAGGCCGCGGGGCTGCAGAAGGGGCGGAAGGCGCCGCCGTTCTGAGCGGGTGAGCAAGAGGCAGGGGTTGGAAAGATTCATTCCAAGGAGGTCGCAGTTGAATAGCGACGTGGCGAGTGCTCAAGAGCGACTTGAGCGGGTGAGGTTTGGAACGCATGCCCTGCATCGCGCGATAGACGTCCTGTGGGATGAGCTGCCTGAGCCTCGAGGTCTGCGCGAACTGGCCGTGCGGGGTTTCGCGAACATCGTCAGGCAACACGTGACCGCGCAGTGGGTACTGGTGCAGCGCGAACTGGACGTATCGGCCACAGCATTGGTCCGGCCAACCTACGAGGCTCTTTTAAGGGTCATCTGGACGCTGCGTGGCGCTGATGACTCATGGATCGAGGGCTTCTTTAAGCCCACAGATGGCGCGATCAACTCTGATGCCGAAACCCGAAAGGGCCCCGATGTGTTGGCTATGTTGGCGGCTATCGAGCGCCATCATCCAGCGGAGATCTATCGACCACTCCTTCACCTGAAGGAAGCAACGTGGCGCGCAATGCATTCGTATGTACACGGTGGGATTCGGCCGGTTGTTCAAAGCCTCGCTGCGTTTCCTGCGCATGAAGCTGGATCGCTCCTGCTCAACGCAAACAGCATGCTGATCTTGGCTACGGATGCGGTTCGCATGGCGCATGGCTTTCAATCACCGATGCTTCCGGACCTGCAGATGCAGTTCGCGGATTGCTTGCCGCCGGTAAAGTCGCCGTAGCGTGAAACAATCGGGTCAGCTTCACGCCCAGCCCGGAGCCGGTTGACGCCAAGGCGGTGGACCTCCTGCCGATGCTGCGACGTCCCCCCGCTACTGAAAGGGGGGGGGCGTCGGCTCGACGGTGAGGTCTCCGAGGTCATCACCAAATGCCTAACCCGATCACTGCTGCGACCAACTGGCTCTCTTTCGAATCCGTCGCCTGAACCAGAAGTAGCTTCCAGCAATGACGGCGCCCTGCAGCAGCATGAGCGGCAAGAAGAACACATGGGTCAGAGTCCAAAGCAGGCACAAAACCGTAGCGATCACGAGCGCCGTTCTCCCGAAGCGACTGGCGACGAAGAGCACAAGCACAAACAGCAACTGGTAAAGCAGCACCGGGATGGTCAGGATCATGTACGTAGCTACGCCGGGTTCGTAAAGTAGAACTCGCTGCTGCCGCAGCCGGAACACTCGCGATAGAAGTGCTGGCCGTCTTTTCGCAACCGTGCGTTGTGGCCGGGCTGGCAGGAGAAGCGGATGGCGGTGTTGGTCTCGCACTGCCCGCACTTGAAGTAGTAGCCGTAGCGCCCGTAGAGGACGGTGCCTTCGGTTGCTGCGCAGGACTTGCAACTTGGTCCGCCCGTTTGAACGTGCGGCGAAGTCACCTCAGCTCTCTGGGTGGTCCCGGCCGCTGGTACCGCTTTGCCCAGGGTGGGTTCAATCCGGGGCGTGCCGCTGCGTGCCGTCTGCCTGACGCGCGGCACCTCCTGGCCGCAGCTCTCGTCCGCCAGCATCGCGGCCGTCGCCACGTTGCCGCGTACTGGTACGTGCCGGCTGGCCAGTTGCCGCGCGACGTGTTCAACCGTTTCGCTGGATACGATCTTCGCGGCTGTCCTGATCAAGCCGACGATCGGGTTCTCGCCATCGATGTCCCGCCAGATCGCCTTCTTCAGCTGATCGGTCTTGATGACGCGTGAGGCGTCGAACCGCTTCGGGCGGTCCACGCGGGCGTTGGAGGACACCAGCACAAAGGAGTGGAACGTCGGGGCGATTCGCAGACCGAATCGCGAGGGCAGATCAATCTGAGCCAGCACATCCCGTAACACCTCGATGTGGCGCTCGTTCTGCTGAAGGGGCGAGGGCATGCCCTGAAAGCTCCGCCCGCTCCAGCGAAGAAATTCACCTTCCTCGGTGATCTTGATCCCGCCCCAAGTGTGCTTCGTTTCCAGCACATAGACGTCCATCCAGCGATTGATCAGCACGTGATCGATCTGGGCGGTGCGACCGTCGTGCTCCACTCGCAGGTCGTGGATGACAGCCCAGTTCGCAGAGCGCGCGTAATCGAAATCGATGAGGTAAGCCGCATCTTTTTCACCCTTGATGCCGGCTTGGCGAATTCGCAGTTCGTCGCGTGCGCGCTTGGCATCAAGGCCGCCATGCGCTGCCTGTTGTTCCAGCGCCCGCAGCACGTCCCTGTAGTCGTCGGCTTGCTTGATCAGCATGTGTATCCCCTTGTCGGGCTCAAGCATAGCCACCAAAGATCGCATCATGCGTCGGTTCCCTTCTGGCCGGCCCTTGACCACATTCTCCGCCTCCCCCCGTTTGCTCCCGAGGGCCGCGTCGGCCTCGTCGGAGGGTCACGCCATGCAACGTCTCCTCGTCGGCCTTGTCGCGGGCCTGGCCTTCACTCTGTGGCCGTCCGGCAGCTCGGCGCAGCAGTCCGCCCAAGCCGAACCGGCCGCGCAGCCCGCCCCCGCACCGCCGGCACCACAGGCCTACGACGCCGGCACCGTCCGTTTCCTGACCACCAGTGAGCAGACCGGCGGGCGCTTCGCCGTGGTCGAGCTGGCCGAGCAGGGTGGCTACCTGGCGCCGCCGCATCGCCACGAGCACATGGACGAGAGCTTCCACGTGCTCGACGGCGTGCTGCGGGTGACGATGGCGGGGACGACGGTGGACCACGGGCCCGGTTCGTTCGTGGTCATCCCGCGCGGCGTGGTGCATTCGCAGGGCAGCGCGGACGACCGGCCGGTGCGGGTGGTGATGACCATGGTGCCGGGCGGGTTCGAGGCATTCTTCGCCGGGCGCGTCGAGCTGGCGCGGCACACCCGGCGCGGTGAGCCCGGGTTCGAGGACGGGATGTGGAAGCTGCTGCGCGAGAACGAGCGGTGGATCCAGCCGGGAGCCGCGGAGGAGTAGGATGTCCGACGCCATCGGGCCGAGGGGTGCGAGGGGATGAACCTGCCATTGAAATGCCGCTGCGGCGCCGTCCGCGGAGAGATGCAGCCCCGCCGCGCGTATACCCGCGCCACCTGCTACTGCAAGGATTGCCGGGCGTATGCGCGCTTCCTCGGGCAGCCGGGTGTGCTGGACGAGGCGGGCGGCACCGACGTCGTGCCCACGGCGCCAGCAACCGTGCAACTGACGGCGGGCCTGGAGCACGTGGCCTGCATGTCGCTCAGCCCCAAGGGCACGCTGCGCTGGTACGCCGCATGCTGCCGCACGCCGCTGGGCAACACCGCGCGCAATACCGGGCTTCCGTACCTGGGGCTGGTCACGGNGGCGCCAGCAACCGTGCAACTGACGGCGGGCCTGGAGCACGTGGCCTGCATGTCGCTCAGCCCCAAGGGCACGCTGCGCTGGTACGCCGCATGCTGCCGCACGCCGCTGGGCAACACCGCGCGCAATACCGGGCTTCCGTACCTGGGGCTGGTCACGGCGTGTCTGGACGGCACGCCGCAGCAACTGGATGCGGCCCTCGGCCCGGCCGGCCGCTGCGTGCTCAACACCGGCTCCGCCACGGCGCCGGTGCGCGCCACGCCGCTGGCGTTCGCGTGGGGCGGGATGCGGATACTGGCCGGCGTGCTCGGCGCACGCCTGCGCAGCGAACGCGGGTCGCCGTTTCTTGATATCGACCGGCAATGGTTGCGCGCGCCGGAGGTGGTGACCCGGGAGCAACGCCAGGCACTGGAGCAGCGCGACCACTGACGCCGGTGCCGCAAGCCAAAAAAAGGCCCCGCACTGCGAGGCCTTTTTTGTACGCGGAGTACCGCGCGGCACATTGGACGCGATGCGGTTTCGCCAATCTGGGTCGTTGGCTAATCGCACCGCGGCCGTGCATTACGGCTGGTAGCAGGCGCCGCTGGCGTCGTGCTCGATCTGGATGAGTTCGCCACCGCCGGCGCCCCAGGCATTGCCGTCGGCAAAGACCAGGCAGCCGACGCCCTTGTAGAGCACCTGCATGCGGCGTGCGTCATTGCCGAAGTAGAACGGGATCCAGCGCTTGCCGGATTCGTAGCTGTGCTGGCGGTCGGGGACGCGGTCCATGACCTGCTGCACGGCCTGGGTGTCCATGCCGATGGTGAGCTGGGTGAACTTGCTGCCGGGTGCCGGCTGGCCGACGATCGCTTCGGTCGGCACTTCCTGCTCGCCTGCGGTCTGCGCGGCGGGCGCTGCGCTATTGGTGTTGCCGGTGGTGGCGCATGCGGCGCAGACGCTGGCGAGGACCAAAACGGCCAAATGGCGGAACGTACTCATTACTCATCTCCCTGAGATCGCCGGAGACCGGGAAGGCCTCATGCCTTCCTGCCGGCGAAGTGCGGAGACTACGGGCAATGCCGGGACCCGCGCCAGTTGTAGAATTCGGTCGCCGCCGGGGGGGGGGCAGGGGAATCCAATGCGACCGATGCTTTTGACCGTACTGCTGGCCGTTCCGATGGTGGCTGGTGCCACCGACCTGCACGAGCTGTTCTACGAGGGCTACTCGATCGTCGAGAAGACACGCGTGGCTGGGGAGTTCGCGGGGTGCGTGGCCGGCCGGCGTATCCCGCTGGAGAACGGCATGGTGTTCGTCTGCTCCGAGTTCAGCGTGGCGGTTGGGGGTTCGACCGAGGTCGTGATCGTGGAAGACGATTACGGCGACATCAGGCTGACCATCGACGAGGCCGAGTACCGGGGCACGGTGCTTCGGTCCAGATAAAGTGCCGAACCATGAAACTCAAACTCTTCCAGGTCGATGCCTTCGCCGAGCATGTGTTCGAGGGCAACCCGGCGGCCGTCTGCCCGCTGCAGGCGTGGCCGGACGATGCGCTGCTGCAAGCCATTGCCGAGGAGAACAACCTCTCGGAAACCGCGTTCTTCGTCCCGGCCGGCGATGCGTTCGAGCTGCGCTGGTTCACGCCGGTGGACGAGGTGGACCTGTGCGGCCACGCCACCCTGGCCAGCGCGCACGTGCTCTATACGCACCTCGGGTACGACGCGCCGCGGCTGCGGTTCCTGACGCGCAGCGGAGAGCTGACGGTGTCGCGCTCGGAAGCAGGCCTGGCGATGGACTTCCCGGCCACGCGGCCCCGGGCCGTCACCGAGCCGCCCGCGGCGCTGTTGGCCGGGCTCGGGGGGGCGCCGGAGGCGGTGCTCGCGGGGTTTGACTACATTGCCGTGTACGCGTCGGCGGATGAGGTCCGCGCGCTCGCACCGGACTTTGCCCGGCTCAAGCAGCTCGACCTGCGCGGGGTGGTGGCCACCGCGCCGGGCCGCCCGGGGGATGCCGGGGCCGGGGACTTCGTGAGCCGTTGCTTCTACCCGAAGCTCGGCATCGACGAGGACCCGGTGACCGGTTCGGCGCATTGCCAGCTGGCGCCGTACTGGGCGGACCGGTTGGGCCGCGACCGGCTGTCGGCGCGGCAACTGTCCCGGCGCGGCGGCACGGTCGGCTGCGTGGTCGAAGGCGACCGCGTCCGCCTGATTGGCACGGCCGCGGACTACATGACTGCGGAGCTCCACCTTCCATAGCCGCAAGCCGGCGGTGGCCCGGAACGGCTCCGCCTGAACCGTTCACCCGGTGTCTCACCTGCTGAGACCAGTGCCCGCGACCCTCGCGCGATGAACGTCACCGAAAAACTCGCGGTACTGGCCGACGCGGCCAAGTACGACGCGTCGTGCGCCTCCAGCGGCGCGGCCAAGCGGGACTCGTCGAAGACCGGCGGCATCGGCAGCACCGGCGGCATGGGCATCTGCCACTCGTACACGCCGGACGGGCGATGCGTGTCACTGCTGAAGATCCTGCTGACCAACTTCTGCATCTTCGACTGCGTGTACTGCGTCAACCGCGTGTCGAGCAACGTGCGGCGCGCGCGCTTCACCACCGACGAGGTGGTCCGGCTGACGCTGGACTTCTACAAGCGCAACTACATCGAGGGGCTGTTCCTCTCCAGCGGGATCATCCGCAACGGCGACTACACGATGGAGCAGCTGGTCGAAGTGGCGCGCAGCCTGCGCGAGGACCATGCCTTCGGCGGCTACATCCACCTCAAGACCATCCCCGATGCCGCGCCGGAGCTGCTGGCCGCGGCCGGGCGCTACGCCGACCGGCTCAGCATCAACGTCGAGCTGCCGACCCAGGCCGGGTTGGACGCGCTGGCGCCGGAGAAGAACCTGCAGAAGATCCGCGGTGCGATGGGCGAGGTGCGCTGGCGGATCGAGGACGGCAAGGCCGCGCGCAAGGCGGTGCGGCGCGGTTCGGCCAAGCCGCCGCGGTTCGCGCCGGCCGGGCAGAGCACGCAGATGATCATCGGTGCCGACGCTGCGGACGACCGCAGCGTGTTGCAGTCCAGCGCCAACCTCTACGGCAACTACCAGTTGCGGCGGGTGTACTACTCGGCATTCAGTCCGATCCCGGATGCCTCCGCGCGGTTGCCGCTGGTGGCGCCGCCGCTGGCGCGCGAGCACCGTCTGTACCAGGCCGACTGGCTGCTGCGGTTCTACGGGTTCGATGTCGAGGAGATCGCCCCCGCGGACGGCACCACCGCGGCGGGCGCCGGCATGCTGGACCTGGACATCGACCCCAAGCTGGCGTGGGCACTGCGCCACCCGGAGCGGTTCCCGGTGGATATCAACCACGCCCCGCGCGAGATGCTGCTGCGGGTGCCGGGGCTGGGTACACGCAATGTCGCCCGGATCGTGCAGTCGCGCCGCACCGGCGGCCTGCGGGTCGCCGACCTGGCCCGGCTGCGAGCACCGATGGCCAAGGTGCTGCCGTTCGTGCAACTGCTCGACCACCACCCGCGCCGCCAGCTGGACGACCCGGTGCGCCTGCGCGCCAGGCTGGCGCCGCCGCCACGGCAGGCCGGGCTGTTCGGCTGACGGCGCGGTATGTACCTGGCCACCGTCGATCCCGGCTGGAGCCTGCAGGCCTGGCGTGATCGCGCCCGTGCGGCGTTCGCCGCCGGCGTGCGGCCGGAACACCTGCAATGGGACAGCGACGCCCAATTGGGCCTGGCGCTGGCTTCGCCGCTGCCGGATGACGCCGGTGCGGGTCGCATCAACGTTCCCGCGTCACTGGTGGACCTGGCGGGGGCGGTGGTGTGCCATCGCGATCCCGGACGGCATGCGCTGCTGTACCGGCTGCTGTGGCGCGTGGCCCACGGCGAGCGGCGCCTGCTGGAGCGCGCCACCGACCCGGATGTGGTCGCGGCCACCGCGCTGGCGGCCGCGGTCCGGCGCGACAGCCACAAGATGAAGGCGTTCGTGCGGTTCCGCGAGAGTGGCGACGGCGGCAATGCCTACCTCGCGTGGTTCGAGCCGGACCACTGGATCGTCGACCGCATCGCTCCCTTCTTTGCCAAACGGTTTGCCGGCATGCGCTGGGCCATCCTCACGCCGTACCGCAGCGTGCGCTGGGATGGCGATGCGCTCGCCTTCGGGCCGGGCGGACTGCGCGCCGACGCGCCGGCCGAGGACGCCCAGGAGGACCTGTGGCGGACTTACTACGCCAACATCTTCAATCCAGCCCGGCTCAACCCGACGATGATGCGGCAGGAGATGCCGCAGAAATACTGGAAGGGCCTACCCGAGGCCGCGCTGCTGCCGTCGCTGCTGCGCGACGCCGGCACCCGGGTGCGCGACATGGCCGAGCGCGAGGCGCAG
>NZ_JBJXHK010000048.1:0-17875 GCF_046638635.1 Lysobacter zhanggongensis | reverse complement strand
GCGACCTCGCCGACGCCAAGCGCGCGCTCGAGCGCGGCGGCCTGCCGGCGATGGCGATCGAGGTCAAGTAGGCCCGCACGCGGGCCGACCGGGTCGGCTCAGCCCGCCGGTGGGGCGGGACGGCGCTTGAGGGTGATCAGCGCCGAGGTGTCGGCGTCGCCGCGGCCGCGGTCGGCCAGTTCGGCGTAGTCGGCCAGCGCCTGCTCCAGTACCGGCGTACGCACGCCGGCCTCGCGTGCGACCGCCTGCACGATGCGAAGGTCCTTGAGCATGTGCGCGCTCTTGAACCCTGGGGTGAACTCGTCGCGCAGCATCGTCGCGCCGCGCTTGTCCAGGAACCAGTTGCCGGCCGCGCCGGCCATCAGCGTCGGCAGCAGGGTGTCGGCGTCCAGGCCGAGCGCCTCGCCCAGCGCGAGCCCTTCGCACACCGCTTCGTTGATGCCGGCCACCAGCACCTGGTTGACCGCCTTGGTGGCCTGTCCGCTGCCGGTCGGCCCCATGTGGCTGACGCGGGCGGCGTAGGCGTCCAGCACCGGCCCGACCTGCTCCAGCTGCCCGGCATCGCCGCCGGCCATCACCGACAGCCGCCCGTTGCGCGCGCCCTCGACGCCACCGGACACCGGCGCGTCGATGAAGCCGATGTCGTGGGTGGCCAGCATCGCCGCGGCGCGACGGGCGGTCTGCACCGACACGGTCGAGTGGTCCACCACCACCGCCCCGGCCTTGAGCACCTGGGCGAGTGCGGCCACGTTCTCCAGCACGTCCGCGTCGATTGACACGCACAGCGCGACGACGTCGCAATCGGCGAAGTTGTCCGCCGACCGGGCCGAGCGGACCTTGACCTCGCTCGCCAGCGCATCGGCCTTGGCTTGGGTGCGGTTGCCGACCACGGTCAGCAGGCCCCGTCCATGCAGGTGGCGCGCCATCGGTGCGCCCATCGCGCCAAGGCCAATCAATCCGACTTTCACGGCTTCTCCTCCGGGTCGCCTGTGGCGACGTGCGTGCCGGCACGGGCCGACATCGGTTGCAAACGTACAAACCCGCCCGGAACGGCGGGCGTTCCGGACGGGGCGTGCGACGCGCCTCAGTCCAGCGGCGCGTCGTCGAGATAGGTGTATCCGGTCAGCCCGGCTTCCAGCGCCGCGTTCAGTCGGGCGGCCTCGGCGTCGGGCAGGCCGGCCGCCGCGACCTTGCGGTGGTAGGCGTCGCGCAGCGTGCCGACGTCATAACCGACATAGTCCAGCATCACGTCGGCGGTGTCGCCGCGGCGCTGCTGGGCCAACCGGTAGCCCTGCCCGTCGACCCTGACCTCGACCGCGTCGGTATCGCCGAACAGGTTGTGGATGTCGCCCAGGATCTCCTGGTAGGCACCGACCATGAAGAAGCCGAGGCGGTAGCTCTCGCCCGGCCGCAACGCGTGCACCGGCATCGACGTGTTGAGGCCTTCGGCCTCGACGTAGGTGTCGATCCGGCCATCGGAATCGCAGGTGAGGTCGGCGATCACGCCGCGCCGCCCGGGCGCCTCGTCGAGCCGTTCGATCGGCACGATCGGGAACACCTGCTGGATCGCCCACACGTCCGGCATCGACTCGAACACGCTGAAGTTGACGAAGTACTTGTCGACCAGCCGCTGCTTGAGCTCGTCGAGCACCGACTGGTGGCTCTTTTCACCCGCGCTGAGGCGGTCGCGTACGCCATGGGCGATCAGGTAGAACAGGTCGTCGATGCGGGCGCGGTGGACCAGGTCGATCTGGCCGAGCGCGTACGCGGCCAGGCCTTCGTTGTGGAAGTGCACGGCCTCGTGGAACAGCTCGACCGCCGGGCGCTGGTCGAGCCCGGCGTGGATGTCACGCAGGTGGCGAATCACCGCCGGCTCGTCGTCGTGCACGTCCGGCAGGCGCCCTTCCGGCGCGCGCTCGACTTCCGACACGTTCGCCACCAGCACGGCGTGGTGCGCGGTCATCGCGCGCCCGCACTCGGTGATGATCCGCGGCGGCGGCAGCTGGTGGGTCGCGCACGCCTCGGCCAGCGCCTGCACGATCGTCGAGGCGTACTGCTTCACCCCGTAGTTGATCGAGTAGTAGCTGCGCGAGCGCGTGCCCTCGTAGTCGACACCGAGGCCGCCGCCGACATCCATGAAGCGCACGTTCGCGCCGAGTTTCGACAGCTCGACGAAGTAGCGCACCGCCTCGCGCATCCCGCTGGCGATGTCGCGCACGTTGGAGATCTGGCTGCCCATGTGGAAATGCAGCAGCTCCAGGCAGTCGGCCATGCCGGCATCGCGCAGGCGCTTCCACAGGTCCAGCACCTGCCGGGGCGACAGCCCGAACTTGGCCTTGTCGCCACCGCTGTTCTGCCATTTGCCGGCGCCCAGCGACGCCAGCCGCATGCGCACGCCCAGCCCGGGCCTGACCCCGAGCGCTTCGGCTTCTTCCATCACCAGCGAGAGCTCGGACGGCTTCTCGACGACGATGAAGGTCTGCAGGCCGAGCTTGCGGCCGATCAGCGCCAGCCGGATGTACTCGCGGTCCTTGTAGCCGTTGCACACGATCACGCCGCCGGGCCGACTCAACGCCAGCACCGCCATCAGTTCGGGCTTGCTGCCGGCCTCCAGGCCGAAGCCCTCGCCGGCGTGCGAGGCCAGCGTTCCGGCGACGGCCTGGTGCTGGTTGACCTTGATCGGATAGACCGCGGTGTAGCCACCGGGATAGCCGGTCTCCGCCATCGCCTCGGCGAAGGCCGCCTGCAGCTTGCCCAGGCGGTTGCCGAGGATGTCGGGAAAACGCACCAGCATCGGCAACCGGGCACCACGCGCGCGGGCCTCGTCGACCACTTCCGGCAGCGCGATCGCCGGGCCAGCAGCCCCCAGCGGCCGCACCACGACCTGCCCCGCCGTGTCGACGTCGAAATACCCCACGCCCCAGTACGGGATCGAGTAGGTCTTGCGGGCCTGATCAATCGACCAGTCGGACATCGGCGCACTACCGGGCAGTGGGGGACGCGCATTCTATCGTTCCGCGCGCACCGGGACCGTCACGGCACGGCTCACGGCGCGTTGGCCGGCGTTCGCTACAATTCCCGCCCCTCACCCGCGCCACCGCCCCGGCCAACGCCGGCCCGGCCGTGGCGGCCGACACTGGACGACTGCAATGAACGCTGAGACGACCTGGCATTACGAGAACTTCGACCCGTCCGGCTCGGCGATCGGCTACCGGATCACGCGCAAGCTCGACGAGGTGCAGTCGCCGTTCCAGAAGATCGAGATCTACGAGAGCACCGACTGGGGCAACCTGATGCTCATCGACGGCGCGATGATGCTGACCACGCGCGACAACTTCCTCTACCACGAGATGATGTCGCACCCGGCGCTGTTCACCCATGCCGCGCCGAAGCACGTGGTGATCATTGGCGGCGGCGACTGCGGCACCCTGCGCGAGGTGCTCAAGCACCCCGGCGTCGAACGCGCGGTGCAATGCGACATCGACGAGCAGGTCACGCGGATGGCCGAGAAGTGGTTCCCCGAGTTGTGCGAGTCCAACAATGACCCGCGCGCCGAGCTGCTGTTCGACGACGGCATCGCCTACATGGCCAACTGCGCGCCCGGCAGCCTGGACATCGTCATCGTCGACTCGACCGATCCGGTCGGCCCGGCCGAGGGGCTGTTCAACAAGGCCTTCTACGAGAGCTGCTTCCGCGCGCTGAAGGACGACGGCATCCTGGTCCAGCAGTCCGAATCGCCGCTGGTGCTGCTCGAGCTCATCAAGGAGATGCGCGGCGAGATGGGCAAGGCCGGTTTCACCGCGTTCCAGACCCTGCCCTTCCCGCAGCCGTGCTACCCGACCGGCTGGTGGTCATGCACGCTGGCCAGGAAGTCCGGCGGGTTCAACTTCCGCGAAGGCGATGCGCGCGACCGCCAGTTCGAGACGAAGTACTACAGCGCCGACATCCACAAGGGCGCGGCGACGCTGCCGCCGTTCGTCGCCGCCGCATTGGGCGAATAACCGCCGCCGGCATGCCCCGGTCTACAGCGCGTCCGCGTCCAGTTCACCGGTGCGGATGCGCACCACCCGGTCCAGGTCGGACACGAAGATCTTGCCGTCGCCGATCTTGCCGGTGCCGGCCGCCTTCATGATCGCCTCGACCACGGCGTCGACCTGCTCGTCGGTGACCGCAACCTCGAGCTTGATCTTGGGCAGGAAGTCGACCACGTACTCGGCCCCGCGGTAGAGCTCGGTGTGGCCCTTCTGTCGACCGAAGCCCTTGACCTCGGTGGCGGTGATGCCGGCCACGCCGGCCTCGGCCAGCGCCTCGCGGACGTCGTCGAGCTTGAACGGCTTGATCACCGCCATGACCATCTTCATCGCACTGCCTCCGGTTCGATGGCGGCAGGATAGCCGAGCTGACCAGGCCGGCACGGCCTCACGCGACCGGAGGCGGCTTTCGGGTAAAGTGCCCGGCCTCGCGTGTCGGATTTTTCCGACAGTGCGCCGCGGCCACTGCCGACGGTATCCGGCCCGGTGGCCGGGCGATGCTGGCGGGACTGCCCGAGGAGCCATCCCATGATCGACCTCAACCACATCGACGAACTCGCGCGCCGCCTCAGCGGCCTGGTGCCGCCCGGCCTGCGCGAGAGCCGCGAGGAGTTGCAGCAGAACTTCAAGTCGGTGCTGCAGACCGGGCTGGCCCGGCTCGACCTGGTCACGCGTGAGGAATTCGAGGTCCAGCGCGCCGTGTTGCTGCGTACCCGCGAGAAGCTCGAGCAGCTGCAACAGGCGGTCGCCGAGCTGGAGGCACAGGTCGAGGGCCGTGCCGCCGCGGCACCGGGCACCGACTCGCCGCTACCGCGCCACTGAGGCGCCCCCATGAACCTGGCACTCGTGCACAGCCGTGCACGGAAGGGCGTGCGTGCGCCCGAAGTGAGGGTGGAGGTGCACCTCGGCGGCGGACTGCCGACGATGTCGATCGTCGGCCTGCCCGAGGCCGCCGTCCGCGAAGCCAAGGACCGCGTGCGCGCGGCGATGCAGTGCGCGCAGTTCGAGTTCCCGCAGCGCCGCATCACCGTCAACCTTGCACCGGCGGACCTGCCCAAGGGCGGTGGCCGCTTCGACCTGCCGATCGCGCTGGGCATCCTCGCCGCGAGTGGACAGATCCCGTTGCAGGCACTGGGCGAGTACGAGTTCCTCGGCGAGCTCGGGCTGACCGGTGAGCTGCGCGTCGTCGACGGCGTGCTTCCCGCGGCGCTGGCGGCCGCCGACGCCGGGCGCAAGCTGATCGTGCCGGCCGGCAACGGAGCCGAGGCGGCACTGGCCAGCCAGGTCGAGGCCTACACCGCGCGGACCCTGCTGGAGGTCTGCGCGATGCTGACCGGCAGCAAGACGCTACCCGCAGCGGTCGCCCCGGCCCGCATGCGGACGCCCGGCGCCGACCTGCGCGACGTCCGCGGCCAGGCGCATGCGCGGCGCGCGCTGGAGGTCGCCGCCGCCGGAGGCCACCACCTGCTGTTGATCGGTCCACCGGGGTGCGGCAAGAGCCTGCTGGCCTCGCGCCTGCCTGGCCTGCTGCCGGATGCCAGCGAGGAGGAGGCGCTGGAATCGGCCGCCATCGCCTCGATCAGCGGGCGTGGCCTGGATCCGGCCAGTTGGCTGGCGCGGCCGTTCCGCGCGCCCCACCACACCGCCAGCGCGGTCGCCCTGGTGGGTGGCGGCGCCGACCCGCACCCCGGCGAGATCTCACTGGCCCACCACGGTGTGCTCTTCCTCGACGAGCTGCCCGAGTG
Source organism: Lysobacter zhanggongensis (assembly GCF_046638635.1). Classification (NCBI taxonomy): domain Bacteria; kingdom Pseudomonadati; phylum Pseudomonadota; class Gammaproteobacteria; order Lysobacterales; family Lysobacteraceae; genus Lysobacter; species Lysobacter zhanggongensis. The sequence continues at coordinate 12,099 of NZ_JBJXHK010000048.1, read as the reverse complement.
GGAGCGCCGTGCACTGGAGGTGTTGCGTGAGCCGCTGGAGTCCGGCGTCGTAACCGTCTCACGTGCCGCCCGCAGCGCCGAGTTCCCGGCCCGCTTCCAGCTGGTCGCGGCCATGAACCCGTGCCCGTGCGGCTGGGCCGGCGATCCCAGTGGGCGCTGCACCTGCAGTCCCGATGCCGTGAGGCGCTACCGCGGCCGTGTATCCGGCCCGTTGATGGACCGGATCGACCTGCACGTGGAGGTGCCGCGCCTGCCGCCGTCCGAGCTGCGGCCCGATGCACCCGACGGCGAGCCGAGCGAGGACGTGCGCCGCCGCGTGCTACAGGCCCGCAGGCTGCAGGACACCCGTGCCGGCAAGCCCAATGCCCGGTTGAGCCAGGCCGAAACCAACGCCACCTGCCGGTTGTCGAACGGTGACCACGCGTTGCTCGAACGCGCCGTCGAGCAACTGCAACTGTCGGCGCGGTCGATGCACCGCATCCTGCGGGTCGCGCGGACGGTCGCCGACCTGGCCGACAGCCCGCAGATCCGCACGTCGCACCTGAGCGAGGCGATCGGCTACCGTCGGCTGGATCGTTCCCCCGCGCCGGCAATGGCCTGAGGGCGCTAGATCCCCTTGCAGTTCCCGCAGATGGCACGCTGGTTCATGATGTCGACCGCCTGCTCGCGCTCGCGCCGGCGCTCGGCGACCGTCTGGCAGACGCGCGCCTTCATGTGGGTGCCCACCTTTTTCTTGTACTCGCACACCACCCGGCTGTCCTCGGCCTTCTCGACGAGGGCGCGGATTTCCTCGAGCCGGTTGAACACATCCATCCGGGCCGGTTCGTCCAACTCCTCGACGTCCTGCTTGCCTTCGATCATCGTGAGGACCGCATCCTGGTGCTCCACCAGGCGCTTCCGGTCCGCGCCGGGCAGTTCCTCGAAGACCCCGCTGCCAGCGCGGGCCGCTTCGCGCAGGTCGGTTTGCTGCTGGCGTATCTCCTCCAGCGACGGCGATGGCCCCTGGGCGCTGGCGGGCGTGGCAACGGCCAGGGCCAGCACCGCGGCGAGAATGAATGACTTGCGCATGTAAGGTTCCCCCGTATCGAGAGGCCGAACCTAACGCAAGCCTACGGCCCGCACCACTGCCATCAGGCAGGCGCGCCGCGCTCCCGCATTCAGCTGCCTGCAGCTACCCACACCTCGTTCGCCGGATCGAGCTCGGTGGTCTCCATCACCTCGCCGCGCCAGCCGAAGCCGCAGATCGCCAGCGCGCCCTGGCTGATGTGGTCCAGGCCGAACGCACGTTCCACCTCGACCTCGTTGATCGCGCCGGTGACGAAGGCGCCCAGCCCCGCCTCGGTGGCGGACAGGTACAGGGTCTGCGACAGGTGCCCGGCCTCCAGCGCGACCACGCGGTAGGCCTTGGCGTGGTGGCGGTACTTCCAGTTGGTGCGGTCGAAGCGCGGCGACAGCAGCACCAGCACGTGGGCGTCGGCAAACCAGTGCTGCTGGGCGACGGCCTGCATGACGAATTCGCGCAGCGGCCCGTCCGGCGACGGCATCGGTTCCAGCGCGTGCTCGGCGGCGTGGTAGTGGTACAGCCCGGGCGCCACGCCCTCGACGTGCTGCACGACCAGGTAGGCCTCGACCGGATGCAGGCCGCCGCCGGACGGGCTGGTCTTCTTCAGGAACACGGTGTCGTCGCTTACCCGCACCTGCGCCTTGGCCGCGAACACGCGGTCCAGCAGTTGCGCGAACAGCGCGTGCGGCAACGGCCGCGCGGCATCGAAGTTGCGGCAGGTCGCGCGGCGCACCAGCAGCTCATCGAACGCGGTCGGCATGCTGCGCGGCAATGGCAGGCGTTGCGCGCTCCCGCTGCGGTCGGCGGCCTCCACTGGCGGCGCGCCGAGCACCTCGCGCATCTGCAGCGCGGTCTCGGTGCCGCTGTCGCGCATGTTGGCGACGGCGTCGGCGCCGTTCCAGCGGGTGAAGGCGTGCAGGACGCCGGCGAGTGGATGCCAGTAGGTCGTGCGCAGGCGCTCGTCGCGCTCGCGGTGCGCGGCGTGGCGCTTGCCGCTGCCGATCAGCAGTCCCTCCTTCAGCAGCCGCTTGAGCGCCGTGGCGGTGTCTGGTGCGAGTTCGCGCGCATCGATCCATTCCCTCGGGCTCACCGCACCGAGCAACTCACGCTCGGCGGCATCGACTTCGATCTCGGCGCCCAGGTGCGGCGCCAAGGCCAGCCAGCGGCATTCGCGACTCAGGCCGTTGCCCCCGGCCAGCAAACGCTCCAGATCGAAACCCACTTCTTCGCGCGGCTCCAGCAACAACACCGCGCAGCGACGGATACGCATTCGAACAATCCCCCTGGGGCCCGACCCGGCGGGCCACCGTGATTCGGGATCAGCGTACCCCGGGATGCGGCGGGCGCGCGGTTGTTCCGCCGCGCCCACAAGGATAGATTCGCATCCGAGGGGGCCTGCAACGGGCTTTCGCCAGGGGAAAACGGGGAATGGCCATCAAGAAGACCGCCGGGTCAAAGACGACCGCCGGCAAGAAGTCCGAACCGCTCGATCCGAAAGTCGCCGACAAGCTGCTCGATCTGCTCAGCACCGACAACGAGTTCCGCCGGCTGTTCAAGAAGGATCCACTGGCCGCGTTGGCCAAAGTCGGCCATAAACCGTCGAAGGATGCACTGGCGGCTACTCGTAAAGGTCCGCCGTTTACTCCGCCGGGGCCGCCGTCCCAAGTACCGCCGACCTCGAAATGCCTCGCTGTACAGCGCATTGCACCGAAGGCGGCAATCGCCAAGGCGCGGGACGAAATCAAAGCCATGCTGACACAAGGCCTGTCTTACACGACGCCTCAGTTGGATGCAGCGATTACCGCGGAACGCCGTACCCTCAAGTAGGTAGGCAAAGTTTCGACCGGCCAGAAGCGGTCGAAACTTTTCAGTTCCCGCAATGCGTCCCTTGTTCTGCCATTCGCTGCCAGAATCTCCGCGGCTCGCAACGTCGCCAAATTGCTGTCAGCAACATTCAACGCCTGCAGGCATTGTCCGCAACCTTGCTCGATGTAAGCCAATCCTCGATGTTGCTGCAACCAGCGTACCTGCTCCAAGACGCTGGACAGTTGCCCCGTCGCTGCATACGCCTCCAAGAGCGCAACTCGCGTTTGGTATCGCTCGTGCCCGGTCACCAAGGGCTCCAGTATCTTGAGGGCCTCCGCAGGGTGCCCGGCAATACGTGCACGTTCGGCACGAACTACTGCCGCGAGTTCTACCAGGCTTGGGAACTCCATCACTTCGTCATGTTCACCTAGCTTGGCAAGCACCTCCTGCGTCAGCGACGAGTCACCAAGTCGCTGGGAGAACAACGCCGCTGAAAGGGCAAGACCAGCATCGTCGATGGCATCCGCGTCGTAGTCCGCCGCCAGAAAGGACAATGCCCCCGCCGCAGCTGCACGTGCACTGTCCTTCGCCCTCGATTCGTTACCGCTTAGCCAGTCCGCTGTTGCTGCGGGCATCAGCAACGCTCGTGCAAAAAAACTGTCTTCAGCGTCCGTTTCGCGCAATGCGGCTTGCGAAGCTGATCGCGCCTCACTCCAACGAGCTTGATCTATCGCCATGCTTATCCGCTCAAGATATGCGTAGCGATCCTGGTTTATCTCGCTCATCATTCGCTGCGCCGGCACGAAATGCCTCTGAGCCGCCTCCACGCCCGCCCGACGCCGAGCGCTGCTAAAGAATTGCATCCTCAAAGCCTGATCAAACGCTTCTGCGGCGAGCGAATACTGTTCCATCCCGAGATGAATACGACCGACTAGATCGTGTGAGATAGCCGAGAGTTCGTTCTGCAACGCAGTTGATCGGAGCGCGAATGGCAGCGCATCTTCGAATTTGCTCTGCCACGCCAATGCGTTCGCGGTGTTGCCGAGTGCAGGCCAATAATCGGGATACAGGCTGGCCAACTCCTGCCATTTCCCGAGTGCCTTGCTGGGCGCGTCGAACTCTGCAGCCCATGCATCGAGGTACATCGCTTCGCGCGGCGCCAAGTGTTCTCGCAGGGCCTGCGCCTGTCGAAGCGCAGGAACTGCTGCCGGCGCATTCTGTTCCGAGAACTGCACGCGCATCTGACCGAGCCAAGCCAGCGCAAATTGTGGATCGAGTTGAGTAGCGCGCTGATAAAAACGCAGAGCCTTGTCCATCTGCGCTTGACCATAGGCCTTCTGCCCCAACGCATAAGCACGCAAAGCATCCAGGTTTTCGGTTGACACCTGCGGCAGTGGCGCGGAGTCCTGCTCAACCGCCGCCAAAGCCTCGCCAAGCTTTTCACGCAACGCCGCGGTCACCTCGTCGATCGACGCCAACGCCGACACCGCGCCCTTGCCGTCTGCGTACTCCGCATACACGGTGGTCTGGCTGTTCGGGTCGATCACCTCGGCGCTGACCCGGACGCGGCCGCCGACTTCGGCGACGGTCGGCAGGATCACCGCGCGGGCGCCGTCGCGGATGGCAATTTCGGAGGCGATCGCGCGGTCGAGCTCGGTGCCGGGCGCGCGCTGCATCCGCGCGAGGGTGTCGCGGGTCTTGAGGTCGCTGAGCACGTTGACGTGGCGCGACTGCTCCAGGCTGATCCGGAACGCCTGTTCCAGCGAATCGTCGAGCAGCGGCTGGTCGGTCAGGTTGCGCAGGTCGGCCAGCACCACCCAGTCGCGCTCGTTGAAGGCGATCGCCGGTTGCGGGCGGGCGATGAACCAGCCGCCGAGCGCGATGACGGCCAGCAATGCGACTTCGGTGGCCAGCGCCGCCGGCCGCCGCCACAGTGGGATGTCGCGCCAGGCCTTGTTGGTATTGGGTGGCGTGCGCAGCGGCGCGACGCCCGGTTCGCCGACCTCGAAGATCTGCTGCGCTTCGGGCACGCCCTTGAACCGCCAACGGCCGTGCGACTTCCACAGCAGGTGCTGGCCGCGCTCGCCAAGCTCGCGCGCCGCGCGATGGGCCAACGGTTCGGCGACCGCCGAAATCAGTATCTGGCCCGGCAGGGCCGTCGTCATCAGGCGGCCGGCCATCGGCTTGGCCAGTCCCTCGACCTCGACCGGCTTGGCGCCGACGCGGACGGCGTCGTCACTGTTGCGCCAGGTCAGCACCTCGCCGACGTGCAGCCCGGCCCGGGCCTTGAGCTCGACGTTGTGCGGCGCTCCCAGTTCGAGCAGGCCGCGGGTGTAGTCGAGGGCAAAACCGAGGCCATCGATCGGGCGCTCGAACAGCAGCAGCATCCCGTCGGACCGGTCGATCAGGCGCCCACGCCAGTGCTGCTGCAGGCCGAGCACCAGCCGGTCATGCGCGCGGAACAGTTCGGCCGCGGCCGTGTCCCCGAGGCGCTCGACCAGCGCGGTGGAATCGACCAGGTCGGTCAGCAACAGGGTGCGCAGCTGCGGGCCGCCGCGCTCGGCGGGCGCATTGTCGCGTGCAACTCGTTCCACGGCATTCATGAACTGAGCAGCCCCCCTCAGGCCGGGACGCGGGCGTCGTCCTGCCACTCTACCCGGTTGCCGCCCAGCCGCTTGGCCCGGTAAAGCGCCGCGTCGGCGCGCGCGTACCAGTCGTTCCACTCGCGCCGGGGGTCGACCTGGCAGGCGCCCAGGCTCAGGTTGCAGATCAGTGGCGGCACCTGCGGCATCTGCATCAGGCCATGCGCGGTACCGACCACGAACTCGGCATAGCGCATTACCTCGTCGCGGGTCTCGGCCTTGACCAGCAGGCAGAACTCGTCGCCGCCGAGCCGGCAGGCGAGATCGCCCGGGCCGGCCACCGAGCGCAGGATGTTGGCCACGCCCTGCAGCACGCGATCGCCGACCAGGTGGCCGTGCTCGTCATTGACATGCTTGAAGCGGTCGCAGTCCACCAGCAGCAGTCCCAGCCCGTGGGTGGCGCCGTTGCGCTGGCGGTCCTGCAGGTGCTGGATCAGCCCGCGCCGGTTGTGCAGGCCGGTGAGCTCGTCGGTCCGGATCAGCGCTTCGGTCTGGCTGAGCTGGTGGGCGGTCGAACGCAGGCTGTCGAGCGCGGCCTGCAGGTCCTGGTTGCGCCGGCGCAGGCGCCGGATCAACCCCTGCTCGTTGAGCACCACGCGCATGATCGCCCGGCGCAGGAAGAACGAGACCACCTCGGGGCTGCGCTCCACCAGCCGCTGGAATTCCTCGTGGCGCAACTCGAGCAACTCGCCTTCGGTGACAACGCCGGCGTCGGCGCTGCGGGCGTGGTCACCGATCAGCAGGCCGAGCTCGCCGAAGAATTCGCGCGGGCCAAGCATCTTGCCGACCAGGTCTTCGCCGAAATCCAGTTCGACCGCACCGCTGGCGATCACGTACATGGTGGTGCCCAGGTCGCCGCGGCGGAACAGGGCCTCGCCCGCACGCACGCGCCGCGACCGCGCAACGGAGGCGAACAGCGCGTATTCGTCGTCGGAGAGTTCGGCCATCTGGGTTTCGGCCGAGGCCGCTCTCGGATCGTGGATTCCACGTTGGCGGACCGGATGGGTTGCCGCGCTGTCACCCTTCATCCCACCAACCCCAGCGTGCGGAAGCATCGAGGGTAGCAAGGTTAATGGGTCCAAACGCGTAATGCCGGGCGCAGCGGCCAGCCGCGCCCGGCGAGGTTGGACGCCGGCCCGGTCAGGCCGCGGCGCGGCGGCCCTCGAACTGCTCCTCCTCGGTCGAGCCCTTGAGCGCGACGGTGGACGACTGGCCGCCCTGGATGACCTGGGTCACCGCGTCGAAGTAGCCGGTGCCGACCTCGCGCTGGTGCTTGACCGCGGTGAAGCCCTGCCCCGCCGCCTCGAATTCGGCCTGCTGGAGCTCGACGAACGCGCTCATCTGCCGGCGGGCGTAGCCGTGGGCGAGCTGGAACATCGAGTGGTTGAGCGCGTGGAAGCCGGCCAGGGTGATGAACTGGAAGCGGTAGCCCATCGCCGCGAGTTCCTTCTGGAAGCTGGCGATGGTGGCGTCGTCGAGGTTGGCCTTCCAGTTGAAGCTCGGCGAACAGTTGTAGGCCAGCAGCTTGCCGGGGAACTTCGCGTGGATCGCCTCGGCGAACGTGCGGGCGAAGGCCAGGTCCGGCTTGCCGGTCTCGCACCAGACCAGGTCGGCGTACGGCGCGTAGGCCAGGCCGCGGCTGATGGCCTGGTCGATGCCCTTGCGGGTCTTGAAGAAGCCCTCGACGGTGCGCTCGCCAGTGGTGAATTCGCGATCGTTGTCGTCGATGTCGGAGGTCAGCAGGTCGGCGGCCTCGGCATCGGTGCGGGCGACGATCAGGGTCGGCACGCCGCAGACGTCGGCCGCCAGGCGCGCGGCGACCAGCTTCTCGATCGCCTCGCGGGTCGGCACCAGCACCTTGCCGCCCATGTGGCCGCACTTCTTCGCGCTGGCCAGCTGGTCCTCGAAATGCACCCCGGCGGCGCCGGCCTCGATCATGCCCTTCATCAGCTCGAACGCGTTGAGCACCCCGCCGAATCCGGCCTCGGCGTCGGCCACGATCGGCTGCAGGAAGTCGACATCGTCCTTGCCTTCGGCGTGCTGGATCTGGTCGGCGCGCAGCAGGGTGTTGTTGATGCGCTTGACCACCGCCGGCACCGAGTCGGCCGGGTACAGCGACTGGTCGGGATACATCTGACCGCCGAGGTTGGCGTCGGCGGCGACCTGCCAGCCCGACAGGTAGATCGCCTTCAGGCCGGCCTTGACCTGCTGCATGGCCTGGTTGCCGGTCAGTGCGCCCAAGGCATTGACGAAGGGCTCGAACTGCAGCGAGTTCCAGAGCTTGTCGGCGCCGAGGCGCGCCAGGCTGTGCTCCACCGCGACGGTGCCGCGCAGGCGCACGACCTCCTCGGCGGCATAAGGACGGGTGACGCCGGCCCAGCGCGGGTTGCTGTTCCAGTCGTGGCGGAGTTGGTCGGCGGTGGGCTGGGTCGTCATGGCGGTGGTCCTTGGTGGTCGGGCGAAAAGAGGTTCTGCAGGAGCGACGCAAGTCGCGACCGCGCAGGCATCCGGGTGAGGTCAGGTCGCGACTGACGTCGCTCCTACCCGGGGCGATGGCGGGTCAGTCGAGGCGGCGGTAGGCGGGCACGGTGAGGAAGTCTTCGAGCACCTCGGCCCCGCACAGGCGGTCGAGCATCCCGATGGCTTCATTGATCCGGCTGGCGCCGGGCAACTTCATGCGGTCTGCCAGCCGGCCTGGCAGGCCAATCAGCGCGCGCTCGAGCAAGGCGAAGTCGATCGGCTCGCCGTCGTCCAGGTGCAGCGGCCCGGCCTGCGGGTTGCCCGCCGCCTTGGCGATGCGCTCGTGGTGCAGCCACTGCCACAGCTGGGTGCGGGCGATCTCGGCGGTGGCGGCGTCTTCCATCAGCCAGTGGATCGGCACGCAGCCGTTGCCATCGAGCCATGCAGCCAGGTAACGCACGCAGACCTCGACGTTGTTGTCGAAGCCGGCACGGGTGACGGTGCCGATCGGCGCGCGCAGCAGGTCGGCCTGGCCGACGCAGACGTCGTCGCGGGTGACGTGCTGCTGGTGCAAGGTCGGCATGCGTTCGTCGAACACCGTGCGTGCCAGCGGGATCAACGCCGGGTGGGCCACCCAGGTGCCGTCGTGGCCGGCGCGCACCTCACGCAGCTTGTCGGCCCGCACCTTGGCCAGGGCGGCGTCGTTGGCGGCCGCATCGCCGCTGATCGGGATCTGCGCGGCCATGCCGCCCATCGCGTGGGCGCCGCGGCGATGGCAGGTCTGGATCAGCAGTTCCGAGTACGCCCGCAGGAACGACTGGTCCATCGTGACCTGGCCGCGTTCGGGCAGCACCCGGTCGGGGTGGGCGCGCAGTGTCTTGATGTAGCTGAAGATGTAGTCCCAGCGCCCGCAATTGAGCCCGACGATCCGACCGCGCAGGGCATGCAGGATCTCGTCCATCTCGAACGCCGCCGGCAGCGTCTCGATCAGCACGGTGGCCTTCATCTGGCCGGCCGGCAGGCCAAGCGCCTGCTCGACGTGGTCGAACACGTCGTTCCACAGCGCCGCCTCCTCCATGCACTCCAGCTTGGGCAGGTAGAAGTACGGGCCGCGGTCCTTGGCGGCGAGCGCGGCCGCGTTGTGGAACGCGAACACGCCAAGGTCGAACAGGCTGGCCGACATCGGCTGGTCGTCCACCAGCACGTGCTTCTCCTCGAGATGCCAGCCGCGCGGGCGCACCAGCAGCACCGCCTGCTCCTCGAACGGACGCAGCGTGTAGTGCCTGGCGCCATCGGGCGCCATCCAGTCCAGTGTGCCGGCCACGGCCTTGCGGAGCACGCGCTGGCCCAGCACCAGGTTGGCCCAGGTTGGGGAGGTGCTGTCCTCGAAGTCGGCCATGAAGCAGTTGGCGCCCGAGTTGAGCGCGTTGATGACCATCTTGGGATCGACCGGGCCAGTGATCTCGACCCGGCGGTTGCGCAGCGCGTCGGGCAGCGGCGCCACCTTCCAGTCGCCGTCGCGGATCGCCCGGGTGTCCTCGCGGAAGTCGGGCAGCCGGCCCGCGTCGAAGCCGCGCTGGCGCTCAAGGCGCTCGGCCAGGCGGCGCTGCCGCAGCGGCTCGAACCGGCGGTGCAGCCCGGCCAGGAACTCCAGCGTCCCCGGCGTGAGCAGCTGGGACTGGCCGTCGGCCGACGCCGTCAGCAGCACGTCGTCGGCGGCCTCGTGGCCTGGGGTTGTCATCACTGCCGACATGCGTGGACTCCATCTGGGGTGGAGCCCGACCATGCGCCGCGGTGTGGTATACGACAATCGAGTTTTATCAATACGATCTATCAGTCGTACTTATATCCACGCTGAAACCGAGCCCCGACAGGACCTGGCGATGGCCACCAACCCCCGTTTCGCCTACAAGGGCGACCGCCTCAAGCCATTGCGGGCGTTCTGCCAGACGGTGCGGTTGGGTTCGGTGTCGCGTGCCGCCGAGGCGCTGTTCCTCAGCCAGCCGGCGGTGACCCTGCAGTTGCAGGCGCTGGAACGGGAGATGGGCACGCGGTTGCTCGAGCGCAGCGGCCGCAGGCTGGTCATGACGCGCGAAGGCGAGGCCCTGTACGAACTGGCACGACCGCTGGTGGAAGGCTTCGAGGGCCTTGACGTGGCGTTCCGCGAGCGCGTCCGGGGGATGGACGCGGGCGAGCTCAACGTCGCCGCCGGCAGCTCGACCATCCTGTACCTGCTGCCGCCCATCGTCGAGGCGTTCCGCGCGGCCCATCCGGAAGTCCGGCTCAACCTGCACAACGTCACCGGCGCCAGCGGGCTGGAACTGCTGCGCTCGGACGGGGTCGACCTGGCGGTCGGCTCGATGCTCGACGTACCGGCCGACCTGGACTACGCGCCGCTGGCACGCTTCGAGCCGATGCTGATCACCCCGCCCGACCACCCGCTTGCGCACCGCAAGACGCTGGACCTGCATGACCTGTCGCCCTACGGCCTGATCCTGCCGCCGCAGCGGCTGACCACCTACCGGATGGTCGACCTGGTGTTCCAGCGCCACCGCGTCCCCTACACCGTCGCGCTCGAGGTGGGCGGCTGGGAGGTGATCAAGCAGTACGTGGCGATGGGGCTGGGAATCAGCATCGTCACCGCGATCTGCCTGACCGAAGCCGACCACGCCCGGCTCGCATCGCGCTCGCTGTCGGCGTGGTTTCCCGAGCGCAGCTACGGCGTGGTGGTGCGCAAGGGCAAGTACCTCTCCCCGCAGGCACGTGCATTCAATGCCCTGTTCCGGCCGGGGCTGTTCTCGCGCGCGGGGCACGACGCCACCGGCCACTCCGAGCGGTGATGCGCTATGGGTGTGATCGCGCGGGCACGCCTTCGACCCTCCGCTTGACGTGCCACGGCAATCGGCGCGCTGGCCAGAGCAACACGCCAAAGCCGACGACCGCGACCGCGCCCACCGCCAGCAGCAGGTAACGTAGCGGGGCCGCCAACAGGGCCCGGCCTGCCGCGCCGACCCGGTGGCCGGGCGGTTCGACCAGCGCGGCCACAAGAGCGGTCGCTCCCACCTCGACCGCCACCACGACCGCCAGCAGGTCCCAGCGGCCGACCACCGCCATCGCTACCAGGGCGGCCGGGTAGCCGATCCGCTCCAGCGCGAGCAACAGCAGCCCGCAGCCGACCGGCCGACCCTGCCGCCAGGTCAGGCGCTCGCCGAACGGCTGCCGGTAGGCCTCGCGCACCCGCCGCCGCTCGCCACGGTCCGTGTCGGCGCGTTGCCACAGGCGACGCCATCGGTGCCGCATCGCATTCGCGGGGCTGCGCAACAGCGCGTCGAAGTAGTGGTCGTTCTGCAGCAGCGTGACCGCGCGTCGCCACGCGACCGCCGGCAGGCAGTGCAGCGGTGGCGGCTGCACCCGCGCGACGACGTCGTCCAGCCGGACGCTGCGGTACCCCTCCATCGCCAGCGCCCGCGCGATGAACTGGTCCTCGGCGGCGGTCAGGTCATCGCCCCGGACCGGCTCGTAGCGGTCGAACAGGTCCTTGAGGTAGCGCCGGCGGAACGCGATCGCGCCACCGAACGGGTCCAGCGTGCCGCCGTGGAGGTTGGCCAGGCCGCGTGCGAGGAAGCCCTGCCGCAGGCGCTCGACGTGCCGGGCGTAGCCGCAGCCGATCGCGCCGGCGATGCGGTCGATGATGTCGCGCGGCCGCAGCGGGTCCAGGTAGTCGTCGCCGTCGAGCCAGCGTTGGAACGCCGGGGTCGCCGCGAGTGCCCGCCGCTGTGACGGGCACAGCGACTCCACCGTGCCGCAGGCGGCGGCGATGCCCACGCCCTGGTAGAGCTCGCGCACGCAGCGCTCGATGTAGTCGGGCGAGGCCAGTACCGTGTTGCCGTCGAGGACGAACAGCACGTCGCCGCCGAAGTCGCGGGCCTGGCGCTTGAGCGTGGCGGCCTTGCCGATCGACCAGGTGCGCTGGACCACGGTCAGCGCCAGCCCGTTGGCGCGGGCGAACTCGCGCGCGAGCTGGATGCCGTGGTCGCGCTCGGCGCCGCCGTCGTCCACGAGCAGCACCCGGCGCGGGCGCAGGGTCTGCGTCGACAGCCCGGCGAGGCAGTGGACGATCGTCGGCTG
>NZ_JBJXHK010000047.1:12246-18048 GCF_046638635.1 Lysobacter zhanggongensis | reverse complement strand
GCCGCGCCCGGATGAACGGACGCGGCGCGCGGCAGGTCAGCGGGTCATCAGTGCGTGGCGGGCTGCGAGACCTGCTGCACCACCTCACCGGTGGTGCGGTCATGCCCGGCCAGGGCGATGTCGGCCTGCGACACGATGCCGCACACGGCGCCGGCGTCATCCACCACCACTACCCGGCGGATCTGGTTCTGCTCCATCGCCTGCGCGCAGTCGGCCAGCGAGGCGTTCTGCTGGATCGTCGTCACCGGCGAACTCATGCAGTCGGAGGCGCACGCGGACGCCGTGTCGCGGCCCTCGGCGACCATCCGCACCGCGATGTCACGGTCGGTCACCACGCCCACCAGTCGGCCCGATTCGCGGCTGTCGACGACCGGGATCTCGCCGCAATCGTTCTCCACCATCATCCGCGCGACCTCGCGCAACGGAGTGTCACCGGTGCAGCAGGCGGGGTTGGCGGTCATCACGCTATTCAGGCTCGTGTTCATGGAAACTCCAACGTTCGGGGGAGACCCGTACCCTGCCCCGCAGGCGGTTGCCGAGGCGTGAACCGCGGGCCGCGACTTGGCCGCATCTGGCGGGTTTCCCTGCCGCGACCGCCCGCCCGCGCGCCCATGGCTTTCGTCATGGTGGCCGAAAACGCCGTTGCGGTAGGCTTCGGGTTCCCTTCGACCAGGTTCCTGCCCGATGAAGCATCCCCTCGCCATGGCGCTCGCCATCGCCCTGACCACCAGCGTCGCCGCGTGCGCCCAGTCCGACGCCAACCCACAAGCCGACACCGCCGTGACCGCAGACGCCAGCAATCCGTTCTTCACCGAAAGCCAGCTGCCGCTGCATTACCCGCGGTTCGACCAGATCAAGGACAGCCACTTCGGTCCGGCGTTCGACCGCGGCATGGCCGAGCACCTGAAGGAAGTCGAGGCGATCGCCAACAACCCGGAACCGGCGACGTTCGAGAACACGATCCTCCCGCTCGAGGAGTCCGGCGACATCCTGTCGCGCACCGCTTCGGTGTTCTTCAGCCTGGTTGGCGCCGACACCAATGACGCGCGCAAGGCGCTGCAGGCCGAGTACGCGCCGAAGCTGTCGGCCCACAGCGACGCCGTTTCGCTGAATCCGAAGCTGTTCGAGCGGATCGAGGCGCTGTACGAGAAGCGCAACGAGCTGGGCCTCGACGCCCAGGGCGTCCGCCTGGTCGAGCGCTACCACACCGATTTCGTCCGCGCCGGTGCCAAGCTGTCCGACGCCGACAAGACCCGCCTGAAGGAGATCAACGGCGAGCTGGCCAAGCTGGGCACGACCTTCAGCCAGAACGTGCTGGCCGAGGTGAACGACTCGGCGATCGTGGTCGACAGCGTCGAGCAGCTGGCCGGCCTGTCCGACCAGGCCATCACCGCCGCCGCCGAGGCCGCCAAGGCCCGTGGCCTCGATGGCAAGTACGTCATCGCGCTGCAGAACACCACCGGCCAGCCCCCCAACACCTACCTCGAGGACCGCGCCCTGCGCGAGCGCCTGCACAAGGCGTCCGTCGCCCGTGGCAGCCGCGCCAACAAGTGGGACAACACCGGCATTGTCTCGGACGTGGTGAAGCTGCGCATCGAGAAGGCCAAGATGCTCGGCTACCCGACCTACGCCGCCTACGTGCTGGCCGATGAAACCGCGCAGACCCCCGAGGCGGTCAACGCGATGCTCGCCCAGCTCGCCCCGGCCGCTGTCGCCAACGCCAAGCGCGAGGCCGCCAAGCTCCAGGCGATGATCGACAAGGAGCAGGCCGCCAAGGGCGAGCCGAGCTTCAAGCTCGAGCCGTGGGACTGGGCCTACTACGCCGAAAAGGTCCGCCAGGCCGAGTACGACTTCGACGAGAACCAGCTCAAGCCGTACTTCGAGATGAAGAACGTGCTGGAGAACGGCGTGTTCTACGCCGCCAACCAGCTCTACGGCCTCAGCTTCAAGCAGCGCACCGACCTGCCCGTCTACCACGAGGACGTCACCGTCTACGACGTGTTCGACAAGGACGGCAGCCAGCAGGCGATCTTCATCTTCGATCCGTACCAGCGCGAGTCCAAGCGCGGCGGCGCCTGGATGAACTCCTACGTCGACCAGTCCGCACTGACCGGCAACCTGCCGGTGGTGGCCAACCACCTCAACATCCCGGAGCCGGCGGAAGGCAAGCCGACGCTGATGACCTGGGACGAGGTGACCACCATGTTCCACGAGTTCGGCCACGCGCTGCACGGCCTGTTCTCGGACGTGAAGTACCCGTACTTCTCGGGCACCAGCGTGCCGCGTGACTTCGTGGAGTTCCCGTCCCAGGTCAACGAGATGTGGGCCGACTGGCCGAGCGTGCTGGCCAACTACGCCAAGCACCACGAGACCGGCGAGCCGATGCCGCAGGCCCTGCTCGACAAGGTCCTGGCCAGCGCCCAGTTCAACCAGGGCTTCGCCACCACCGAGTACCTCGGCGCGGCGATGCTTGACCAGAGCTGGCACCAGCTGTCGCTGGACCAGGTGCCGGACGCGGCGGGCGTGATGGCTTTCGAGGCCAAGGCGCTGGCCGCCAATGGCACCGACTTTGCACCCGTGCCGCCGCGCTACAAGACCCCGTACTTCAGCCACATCATGGGTGGCTACGCGGCCGGTTACTACGCCTACATCTGGTCGGAGGTGCTGGACGCCAACACCGTGGCGTGGATCAAGGACAACGGCGGCCTGACCCGCGAGAACGGCGACCACTTCCGCGCGGCGCTGCTGTCGCAGGGTGGCAGCAAGGACGCGCTGCAGCTTTTCCGCGACTTCACCGGCCACGAGCCGCGCATCGAGCCGTTGCTCGAGCGCCGCGGGCTGAATGCCCCGGCGGCCGACGACTCGGCGGTGCCGGACGCGCCGAAGGCCCCGGCGCCGGAAGCGCCCAAGCCGGGCAACTGATCGGCCTGGCGTGAACCGAAACCGTCCGGAGCGATCCGGGCGGTTTTTTCATGGCGCGCGCGGCGCCAGACATGGCGTCGGCCGGAGCCGGGTTCAGTCCGCCGCGAAGGCGATGGTCGTCATCAGGGCGTTTTCGGCCTGCCGGGAATCCAGGCGGGTGTGTTGCACCACGATCGGCACGTCCGACTCGATCACGCTCGCGTACGGCACGTCCGGCGGGATCGGCTCGGGGTCGCGGAGCTCGTTGAAGCGCAGGTGTCGGGTGCGGCGGGGTTCAACCGTCAGCTTGTACGGACCTGCCGGGTCGCGGCCCTCGAAATAGACCGTGATCCGGACGTTGGCCACACGGTCGCTCGCGTTGAGGATGCAGCAGGTCTCGTGGCTGGACATCTGCGGTTCGGGGCCGTTGCTCCAGCCGGGGATGTAGCCCTCGGCGATCGCCCAGCGCTGACGGCCGATGGCGCCGGAACCGGGTGTGTCGCTCATGGGGTCGTTCCCTCCGTCGGCGCCCCCGCGGTGCGGTCGGTGGCGGGCGCCGCCGAGAACAGGTCGCGGAACCGCGGCGCCACGTTCGGCCGCAGCACGTCCGAGGGGATCTCGACCGACCGCGTACCGTCCGAGTACGGGCCCGCCTGGTAAGGCGCAAAGACGAACCTCAGCCCCGTGACGCGACCGGCGTCGTCCACCAGCGGTTCGAACTCCGAGAAGTTTTCGGCCTTTGGCGCCGTGCCGGCCTCGATCATGCGGCTGGTGTTCCGGACCAGGTCGCTGCGCTCGGCCGGTGACATGGCATCGGCATCCGCCCGCTGGGACAGCGCCGTGTGGAGCTGCTCGCGGGCGTGCTCGGAGATGGCCTTCCACCCCGCGTCCGTCGGTACCAGCTCCTGCGCGGTCAGGCGCTGCTGCGCCTGCGGCAACCACACGAAACGCTCCATGAGGGGCATGCCGTGGGCGCCGCCGGTGTACATGCTGCCATCGGCGGCGTAGGCGGCCAGTTCGGGGGTGTCGACCAGCTCGGTGAATGTCAGCGACAGGTCGTACAGCGTGGCGCCCTCGCTGCCTTCGCCGGCGGGCTCACCCTGCTTGCGGGCCTCGACCGCCTCCATCAGATCCGTGCGTGCGCCTTCGGCGTAGGCCTTCAGTTCCGCCGCCAGGCGCGGGTATTTGGTGGCCGACTGCGGGTAGGTGATCCCGATGATGTAGTCGGCAGTCGCCTCCGAAACGTCCTCCAGCTCCACCGGTTCGACCGGTGCCGGTGTGGTTCCGTCCTGTCCGTCGGCGGGTACGGCGCTGCGCTCGCTGCCGGCGTTCGTGTCCGCGGCATCCTGTCCGGCGGTACGGTCGCAGGCCACGCCCGCAACCAGCACCATCGCGATGCATGCGCTCTTCAGATTCCACTGCTTCATCGGTCGGCCCCTGCTCATTGGGCGCGACCTTATCGCCGCCGGCGTGATGCCCGGATGCAGGCGGAAGGCTTACCAGTCGGTGCGCTGTGGCAACAGTCCGCGCAGTTCCGCGTCGGTCAGGTTGCGCCATTGGCCGACCTTGAGCCGGCCGAGCTTGACGTTGCCGATGCGCACCCGCACCAGCTGCTTGACCCGGTAACGGAAGTGGGCGGCCATCAGGCGGATCTGGCGGTTGAGCCCCTGCACCAGCACGATCCGGAACCCGAAGCGGCCCAGCTTGCCGGTCTTGCACGGCAGGGTGGTCTGTCCGTGCACCGGCACGCCCTTGGCCATCGCGCGCAGGAACTCGGGGGTGACCTCGTTGTTGACCGCGACCAGGTATTCCTTCTCGAGCTTGTTCTCGGCGCGCAGGATCTCGTTGACGATGTCGCCGTTACTGGTCAGCAGGATCAGCCCCTCGGAATCCTTGTCGAGCCGCCCGATCGGGAAGATCCGCCGCTCATGGCCGACGAAGTCGACGATGTTGTCCTTGACCCCGGATTCGGTGGTGCAGACCACGCCGACCGGCTTGTTGAGCGCGATGTAGACGTGCTGCTTCTGGCCCTTGGCGACGGTGCGGGTCCGCAACGGCTGGCCGTCGACCCGCACCTCGTCACCCTCGCCCACCTCCGAACCCACCCGGCCCCGGATGCCGTTGATGGTCACCCGGCCTTCGGCAATCAGGCGGTCGGCCTCGCGACGGGAGCAGAAGCCGGTTTCGCTGATGTGTTTGTTGAGGCGCATGCTGTGCCGGGTGCTCGAGGGGCGCACAGGCTGGCACAAGCCCCGCCGGTTGGCGAGTACGGCCCCCGGGTGGGGGCCGCAGCTCAACCGAGCAGGTCGCCGTATTCGGGATGGCGGTCGACCCAGCCGGCAGCGTAGGAGCACGCCGGGCGGACGTGGAGGTCCTGCACCCGTGCGTGCTCGAACGCAGCCCGCGTCAGCGCCCCGGCAATACCCCGGCCGCCGACCGGCTCGGGCACGTGGGTGTGGGTGATGACCATGCAGCTGCCCTCCATCCGGTACTCGAGGGCGGCCTCCACGCCGTCCACGTCGGCGGCGAAGCGGGAACGGTCTGGCTGGTGGCGTATCTCGAACTCGGTCATGACGTCTCCGGATGGCGTGGGCATGGCATCGACAATGGCCGGTCAGCGGTTGTCGCGTTTGCCCTGGTTGTGCCGGTCCTGTGTGCTGATGCTGCCCTGTATGCCCTGCAACCGGGCCTCGGCGGCATGCAGCTCTTCGGCGTGCTGGGCGGCGGAAGCGGACTGGTAGCCTTCAGGTGCATGGACTGGTGCGTGGTCGTCCAGCGCCTGCCACGGCTGCGTCGTGCGCGCCTGGCGCTGCTTGGCCTCGAGCAGTTCCCGGGTGTTGGCCAGTGCTTGCTCGGGCGTGATCGACGCACCCTTGCGACCGCGCGCGGTCGCGGCCCCGC
>NZ_JBJXHK010000047.1:0-12161 GCF_046638635.1 Lysobacter zhanggongensis | reverse complement strand
GGGGCCGCGGCCCCGCTCTTGCGGGCGGCGGTCTTCCGGGGAGCGGCGCTCGCGGTTGCCGTCTTCTTCGATGACGTGTTCTTCGTTGCGGCCTTCCTCGCTGCAACCTTCTTCGGCGCGGTTTTTCCCGCTGCAACCTTCTTCGCCGGGGACTTCCTGGTGGAGGTGTTCCTGGGCGCAGTCTTCTTCGTCGCGACGTTTTTGGTCGCGGCCTTCTTTGTTGCCGCGTTCTTTGTTGCGGTCGCCTTCTTCGCGGTCTTCTTCGTGGCTGCCTTCTTCGCCGGGGACTTCCTGGCAGCGACCTTGCGGGCAGGCGCCTTGCTGGTCGTGGTCTTCCTGGTCGCGGTCTTCTTTGCGGCAGTCTTCTTTACCGCCTTCTTTGCATTCGTCTTCTTCGCGGCCGTCTTGCTGGTGGTCGACTTCTTGCTGGCCGCCTTTTTCGCCGCGGTCGTGCTTGCGGTGGTGCCGGCCGTCTTCTTCGACGCCTTCTTCGCGGTCTTCTTCGCGGTCTTCTTGCTGGCCTTGCGGACTGGGGTCGTTGCCATGCGCTCCTCCATCGGACGGGTCGACTGGCGCGGGGTCGCAGGCGTCCGCGCCTCCCACCGCGACGGTGGGTCCTGTCTCACTATCACGCCCCACATGCAGTCGGGGTGAGGGGGTCGCCGCGCCCGCGGTCAGCCGAACGAGGGGTTGACCAGTCGTTCCAGGAACACGCCGCCGATGCGCGGTTCCATCAGCAGCATGAAAAGCACGCCGTAGATGGCACCCGACAAGTGGGCGTTGTGGTTGGTGTTGTCCCCGCCCTGCCGGTCCATCCAGATCGAGTAGCCGACGAAGAACACGCCGTACAGGATTGCCGGCACGGGCAGGAAGAACACGAAGATCAGCGACCACGGCTGGACCAGGATGAAGGCGAATAGCACCGCCGACACCGCGCCCGATGCCCCGAGGCTGCGGTACCGCGCATCGTGGCGGTGGCGCAGGTAGGTGGGCAGAATCGCGATCACGATCGCCGACAGGTAGAACAGCACGAAGCCGACCGGGCCGATCATCGCGCTGATGACCTGCTCGGCGAACCGGCCGAAGAAGAACAGCGTGATCATGTTGAACAGCAGGTGCTGCCAGTCGGCGTGGATGAAGCCATGGGTCAGCAGGCGATCGTACTGGCGCTGCCGGTCGATCGCCGGCGGCCACAGGATCAGCCGGTCCAGCAACCTGGGGTTCTTGAAGGCGAGCCAGGTGACCAGGACGGTCACGCCGATGAGTATCAGGGTCAGCATGCGGTGGATTCCTCGGTCGCGGCGCCTGGCCGTCCGGTGGTTGCTCGCAACTCGCCCCCCGGTTAAGGCCGTTGCATGAAGGCGCCAAGACTACCGGACGCCCGGCGGCGGCGCCGGTGCCCGGGGCACGCAGTGCACGGGCGTTACCATCGACGCATTTCCCACGAGAGTCGCCCATGATCCGCTGCACGCATCCCGCCCCGCTCGCTGCCGCGCTGGCAGCCCTGCTTGCCGTTGCCACGCCCGCCCCGGCCCAGGACGCGCCGCTGACGACCGTGTCCGAGCGCAGCGGCTTCATCGAGACCGGCCGCTACGACGAAGTCCTCGCGTTGTGCGACGCCTTTGCCAGCCGCTATGCCGACGCGGTGCGCTGCGAGACCTTCGGCACCACGCCCGAGGGCCGCCCGATGAAGGTGCTGGTCGCTACCCGCAGCGGTGCGTTCACTCCGGAGGCGGCGCGCGAACAGGGCATCCCGGCCACCCTGATGCAGGGCGGGATCCACGCCGGCGAGATCGACGGCAAGGATGCCGGTTTCCTAGCGCTGCGCGAGCTGCTGGAGGGCACCGCGCCCGACGTGCCCGCCGATGCGTTGCGCCGCCAGGTGTTCCTGTTCGTGCCGGTGTTAAACGTCGACGGGCATGAGCGCTTCGGCGCGTGGAACCGCCCCAACCAGCGCGGTCCGAAGGAGATGGGCTGGCGCACCACTGCGCAGAACTACAACCTCAACCGCGGCTACGTGAAGGCCGACGCGCCGGAAATGCAGGCGATGCTCGCCCTGATCAACCGTTGGGACCCGCTGGCCTACGTGGACCTGCACGTCACCAACGGCGCCAAGTTCGAACATGACATCTCCATCCAGGTCGAACCGGTCAACAGCGGCGACAAGGCCTTGCGAGCGGCGGGCACCACGCTGCGCGACAACACCATCGACTACCTCGCCGGCCACGGCTCGCTGCCGCTGCCGTTCTATCCCTCGTTCGTGCAATACGACAACCCGGCCTCGGGCTTCGAGGACGGCGTGGCGACACCGCGTTTCTCGCACGGCTACATGCAGTTGCGTAACCGCCTCGGCATGCTGGTGGAGACGCACTCGTGGAAGGACTACCCGCACCGGGTGAAGTCGACCCGCGACGCCATCATGGCCGTGCTGGGGCAGGTGGCCGAGCACGGCGACGAGTGGCTCGCCCTCGCCCACGCCGCCGATGCGCGGGCACGCAAGCTGGGTGGAGCGCCCGTAGCGCTGGCCTACCAGGCCACCGACGAATGCCGGCAGATCGACTTCCGCGGCTACGCCTACACACGCACCCCGTCGGAGGTGTCGGGCGCCACCATGACCCGTTACGACGAGACCACCCCCGAGACCTGGACCGTGCCGCTGTGCGACCGGATCGAGCCGTCGCTGGTGGTGGAGGCGCCCGGCGCCGGTTACCTGGTGCCTGCCGCGCACGCATCCTGGGTGGCCGAGCGGCTGGACCGTCATGCCATCGAGTACCGCCGGCTGGAGCAGCCGATGTCTGGCGTGAAGGTCGAGGCGTTTCGCGCCGACTCGCGCGAATTCGCGGCGCAGTCGGTCGAGGGCCACCAGCGGCTGGAGCTGCAAGGTGGTTGGCGCGGCGAGACCGCCGACCTGGCTGCCGGTGCGCTTTTCGTGCCGATCGCGCAGCCGAAGGCGCGGTTGGCGATGGCGATCCTGGAGCCGCAGGCACCCGATTCGCTGGCCGCCTGGGGGGAGTTCAACAATGCATTCGAGCGCAAGGAGTACATGGAGGACTACGTCGCTGAAGAAGTCGCCCGCGAGATGCTGGCCGCCGACCCTGAGCTGAAGGCCGCCTTCGAGAAGCGCCTACGCGAGGACGCGGCGTTTGCCGCGAGCCCGCGCGAGCGCCTGGACTTCTTCTACCGGCGCCATACGTCGTGGGACGCGCGCTTCAACCTGTATCCGGTCCTGCGCACCGAGCGGAAACCGCGCTGAACTTTCCCCGACGCGTCCCCACGACGCGTCGGCCCTCCAGCAGCTGTGAACACAGGCCGCCCTGGGACGCGGGCAGCCCTGTTCATGTCCATTGACAAAAAAAGAATGATCGTTCATTCTTGCAAGCTTCCGGGGCGGCCTGACCGCCCCGTTCCCTTTGGTTTCCTCCACGAGCCCCACATGACCCCGACCCACCGCCTGACCGGTCGCACCCTGCTCCTGCCCCTGGCCCTGACGATCGCCCTCGCGGCGTGCAGTGGCGACCCGGCTCCCGCGCAACCACCGGCCGCACAGGTCACCGTGGTGACGCTGGCCGCTTCCCCGGTCACCCTGACCCGCGAACTTCCGGGCCGCACCGCCCCGTTCCTGGTCGCGGAAGTCAGGCCCCAGGTCAGTGGCATCGTCGAGCGCCAGCTCTTCAAGGAAGGCGGCCTGGTCAACGCCGGGCATCCGCTCTACCAGCTCGAGAACGCCGCCTACCAGGCCGACGCCAGCAGCGCCCAGGCCGCGCTGGCGCGTGCCGAGGCGAGCCTGAAGTCCGCCCAACTCACCGCTGCCCGCTCAGCCGAACTGGTGAAGATCGATGCGGTCAGCCGCCAGGACAACGAGAACGCGGTGGCCGCACTCCGCCAGGCCGAGGCGGACGTCGGCGTCGCCCGCGCAGCGCTGCAGGGACGTCGCGTGACCCTCGACTACGCACGGATCAACGCGCCCATCAGTGGTCGCATCGGCAAGTCCTCGGTCACCCGCGGCGCACTGGTGACCGCCAACCAGGCGACACCGCTGGCGACCATCCAGCAGACCGACCCCATGTACGTCGACCTGACCCAGTCCAGCAGCGAGCTGCTGGCCCTGCGCAGGAACCTGGCCGCGGGCACCGCCCAGCAGGCAGACCTGCCGGTGAAGATCCTGCTGGAAGACGGCAGCGAGTACGCCTATGACGGGCGGCTCGCCTTCTCCGAGGTCACGGTCGACCCGTCGACCGGCAGCTACCTGCTCCGCGTGCAGGTCCCCAATCCCGACCACCTGCTGTTGCCGGGCATGTACGTGCGCGCCGTGGTGGGCGCGGCGGTGCGCCAGGAAGGGCTGCTGGTCCCGCAGAAGGGCATCACCCGCGACGCCAAGGGCAACGCGACCGCAATGGTGGTGGGCGAAGACGGCGCGGTGGAGCCACGCGCGGTCACCGTCAGCCGCACCGTGGGTGACCAGTGGCTGGTCGAAGGCGGCCTGGTCGCGGGCGACCGGGTGATCGTCGAGGGGCTGCAGAAGATCCAGCCGGGCATGCCCGTGCAGGCCACCGAAGCCGGTGCGACGGACGCTTCCAAGGCAGATTCCGACCCGGCCGAAGCACCTGTCGCGCCCGACGCTGCCGATGCAGGCACCGACGCCGACGCGTCGAAGTAATAACGGACCCCCGACATGGCACGCTTCTTCATCGACCGACCGATCTTCGCGTGGGTCATCGCGATCATCATCATGCTCGCCGGCGCACTGGCGATCTTCACCCTGCCGATCTCGATGTACCCGACCATCGCGCCGCCCACGGTCGCGGTCAACGCGGTGTATCCCGGCGCTTCCGCCAAGGCGGTGCAGGACTCGGTGACGCAGATCATCGAGCAGAACATGAAGGGCCTGGACGGCCTGCTGTACTTCTCCTCGACCAGTGAAGGCAACGGTCGCGCCGCGATCACCCTGACCTTCGAGAACGGCACCGACCCCGACACCGCGCAGGTGCAGGTCCAGAACAAACTGCAGTCAGCCATGCCGCTGCTGCCGCAGGAAGTGCAGCGCCAGGGCGTCAACGTCAGCAAGTCGGCCAGCGGCTTCCTGCAGGTCATCGGCTTCGTGTCCGAGGACGGCAGCATGGCCAAGGACGACATCTCCGACTATGTGGGCGCGAACCTGGTGGATCCGCTGAGCCGCGTTCCCGGCGTCGGCAACCTGCAGGTGTTCGGTGCCAAGTACGCGATGCGGATCTGGCTTGACCCCAACAAGCTCGACACCTACCGCCTCACCCCGGGCGACATCACCGCGGCGATCCAGGCCCAGAACGCGCAGGTCGCGGTCGGCGCGCTGGGTGCGGCGCCGTCGATCGAAGGCCAGCAGATCAACGCCTCGATCACCGCGCAGTCGCGGTTGCAGACGCCGGAGCAGTTCCGCGACATCGTCGTGCGGGCCAACCCGGACGGCTCGGTGCTCAAGCTGGGCGACGTCGCCCGGGTGGAGATGGGCGCGGAGAACTACGAGTTCATCACCCGCTACAACGGCCAGCCGGCCACCGGCATCGCAGTCTCGTTGGCGACCGGCGCCAACGCGCTGGACACCGCCGCGGGCGTCAAGGCGACGCTGGATGAAATGTCGCCGTTCTTCCCGCCCGGCCTCAAGGCGGTGCTGCCGTTCGACACCACGCCGTTCGTGCAGGTCTCGATCAAGGGCGTGATCGTGACCCTGCTCGAGGCGATCGTGCTGGTGTTCCTGGTGATGTACCTGTTCCTGCAGAACTTCCGCGCGACCCTGATCCCGACGATCGCGGTGCCGGTGGTGCTGCTGGGCACGTTCGGCGTGCTCGCCGCGCTGGGCTTCTCGATCAACATGCTGACGATGTTCGCGATGGTGCTGGCGATCGGCCTGCTGGTCGACGACGCCATCGTTGTGGTCGAGAACGTCGAACGCATCATGAGCGAGGAAGGCCTGTCGCCACTGGAGGCCACCCGCAAATCGATGGACCAGATCACCGGCGCCCTGGTCGGCATCGGCCTGGTGCTGTCGGCGGTATTCGTGCCGATGGCGTTCATGACCGGCTCGACCGGCGTGATCTACCGACAGTTCTCGGCGACGATCGTCTCGGCGATGGCGCTGTCGGTGCTCGTTGCGATCGTACTGACGCCGGCGCTGTGCGCGACCATGCTCAAGCCGTTGAAGAAGGGCGAGCACCACGACAGTGGCAAGGGCCGGCTGGCGTGGTTCTTCCACTGGTTCAACCAGAAGTTCGACGACGGCAGCAGCAAGTACCGTCGTGGCGTGCGCGGCATGATCAGCCGGCCCAAGCGGTCAATGGCCATCTTCGGCGCGCTGGTGGTGGTGATGGGCGTGATGTTCTTCCGCCTGCCCAGCTCGTTCCTGCCCGACGAGGACCAGGGCGTGTTGTTCGCCCAGGTGCTGGCGCCGGTGGGCGCCACCCAGGAGCGCACGATGGAATCGATCAAGAAGGTCGAGGACTACTTCCTGGAACAGGAACAGGACCTCGTCGAATCGGTGTTCAGCGTGCAGGGCTTCAGCTTCGGCGGCTCCGGCCAGAACAACGGCATGGCGTTCGTCAAGTTGCACGACTGGAGCGAGCGCGAGTCCGAGGAGCAAAGCGTCGGCGCGCTCGCCGGTCGCGCGATGGCCGGGCTGAGCCAGATCAAGGACGCGCTGGCGTTCGCGTTCGCGCCGCCGGCAATGCCGGAACTGGGCACCGCGGCCGGCTTTACCTTCTACCTCACCGACAATGCCGGCCTCGGCCACGAGGCGCTGCTGGGCGCGCGCAACCAGTTCCTCGGCGCCGCGGCGCAGAACCCGATGCTGGCCAACGTGCGCCCGAACGGCCAGGAGGACACGCCGCAGTTCCAGCTCGACATCGACACCGAAAAGGCCAGCTCACTGGGACTGTCGATCGCGGCGATCAACTCGACCCTGACGGCGGCCTGGGGCGGCCAGTACATCGATGACTTCATCGACCGCGGCCGGGTCAAGCGGGTGATGCTGCAGGCCGACGCGCCGTTCCGCATGGTGCCGGAGGACTTCAACCTGTGGTCGGTGCGCAACAATCAGGGCCAGATGGTGCCGTTCACCGCGTTCGCCAGTTCGCACTGGGAGTACGGTCCGGTCCGGCTGGAGCGCTACAACGGCGTGCCGGCGATGCAGATCCAGGGTGAAAGCGCCGGCGGCGTGAGCTCCGGCGACGCGATGCTCGAGGTCGAGCGGATGGTGTCCGAGTTGCCGACCGGCGTCGGCATCGAATGGACCGGCTTGTCCTACCAGGAGCGCCAGGCCGGCGCACAGACGCCGCTGCTGTACACCCTGTCGCTGCTGATCGTGTTCCTCTGCCTGGCCGCGCTGTACGAGAGCTGGACGATCCCGACCGCGGTACTGATGGTGGCGCCCCTGGGCATCCTTGGCGCGGTGCTGGCCAACAGCCTGCGCGGCATGGAACGCGACGTGTACTTCCAGGTCGCGATGCTGACCACGGTCGGTCTTACCAGCAAGAACGCGATCATGATCATCGCCTTCGCCAAGGACTACATGGCCGAGGGCATGGAGCTGGTGCAGGCGACCATGCAGGCCGTGCGCGACCGCTTGCGGCCGATCCTGATGACGTCGCTGGCATTCGGCATGGGCGTGCTGCCACTGGCAATCGCGTCTGGCGCCGGCTCCGGTGCGCAGCGCGCGATCGGCACCGGCGTGCTCGGCGGCATGATCGCCGGTGCCCTGCTCGGCCTGTTCTTCATTCCACTGTTCTTCGTGGTCGTGCAGCGCCTGTTCGGCAAGCGCCAAGCGACCGCACCGGCGCTCGACGCGCCGGCGGGAGGTACGACCCATGACTAAGACACTGATGACCCCGCTCGCACTGGCTGCAATGCTGTTCGTGGCCGGTTGCGCCACCCTGCAGCCGCCCGTGCCCGAGGCGTCCCCGTCGATCCCGGTCGAGTGGCCGCTGCCGTCGACCACCCTGTCGAGCACGCCGACGCCCGACGACGGCGCACCGCTGGTGGCCGACATCGGCTGGCGCGACTTCTTCGCCGACCCGCGGCTGGACCAGCTGGTCGCGCAGGCGCTGGAGAACAACCGCGACCTGCGGGTGGCGATGCTCAACGTCGAGCGGGCCCGCGCCCAGTACCGCATCCGCCGTGCCGATCGGATGCCGTCGCTCGGCGGCGAGGTCAGCATGACCCGGGCCGGCGGCGACAACGTCGACGTCAGCGAAAGCTACTCCGCCAGCGCGGGTATCGCGGGCTTCGAGCTGGACCTGTTCGGCCGTGTCCACAACCTGGGCCAGGCGGCACTTCAGCAGTACTTCGCGACCGAAGAGGCACGGCGGAGCGCGCAGCTTGCGCTGATCGCCCAGGTGGCCAACACGTGGCTCGCACTGGCCGCGGATACCGAGTTGCTGGCGATCGCCCGGGACTCGCTGGCAAGCCACGAGGCCTCGTTCGAGCTGACCGGCCAGCGCCACGCGCTCGGCGCGGTGTCCGGACTCGACCTCAACCAGGCCCGTACCCTGGTGGAAGCGGCCCGCTCGGACGTTGCACGGTTCGAGGGCCAGGTGGCACAGGACCGCAACGCACTCGCGTTGCTGGTAGGCGGCCAGGTCGAGCCGTCGCTGTTGCCGGACGCGTTCGTCCCCGAGGTCAGCGGCATCACCGTCCTGCCCGCCGGGCTGCCGTCGGAGGTGCTGTTGCGCCGGCCCGACGTGCTGGCCGCGGAGCACCAGTTGCGGGCGGCAACGGCCAACATCGGCGCGGCGCGCGCGGCCTTCTTCCCGTCGATCACCCTGACCGGCAGCATCGGCAGCACCAGCGACCAGCTGTCGGGCCTGTTCGACGGCGGTTCGGGCATGTGGAGCTTCATCCCGCGGGTCAACATCCCGATCTTCCAGGGCGGAAGGCTGGCGGCGGCGCTGGGCGTCGCCAAGGCGGACCGCGACATCGCCCTGGCCGAGTACGAGAAGGCCATCCAGTCCGGATTCCGCGAGGTGGCGGACGCGCTGGCCCTGTCGGCCACGCTGACACGGCAGCGCGAGGCGCAGGCAGCCCTGGCCGAGGCGGCCGGCCGCGCCCACGCGCTGTCGCAGGCACGCTACGACGCCGGACTGGACAGCTACCTGGTGTTGCTGGACGCTCAACGCACCCTCTACGCCGCCCGCCAGTCCCTCGTGGCGACGCAGCTGGCCGAACAGGCCAACCGCGTGACGCTCTACAAGGTCCTCGGCGGCGGCTGGTCCGAGACCGGGACATGACCGCCAAAGCCGACTCGAACAAGGCACAGGAGCGCGCCGAACTGCAACGTGGCCGCATCCTCGATGCCGCGCAGAAGTGCTTCATCGAGCACGGCTTCCACGCCGCCAGCATGGCCAGCATCGCCGATACCGCGGGCATGAGCGCGGGGCTGATCTACCGCTACTTCGAGAACAAGAGCGCGATCATCCTCGCCATCGTCGACCGCCAGTTGCAGCTGTTGCGCGAGGACATCCGGCTCAGCCGACGAATCGACCTCGCCGCCGAGATGACCAGCAACTACGGGCGCGCGTGCTCGGCCGATGCCAAGGGGATGAACGCCGCGTTGCTGCTGGAGATCTCTGCCGAAGCCACCCGCGACCCGCAGATCGCGGCGGCGCTGGACCGTTACGACGTCACCCTGCGCGCGGCCCTGGTGGACTGGCTGACCCGCGATCCCGAGGCCGGCGGTCATGGCCTACCCGCTGCCGTCTCGCCGGACCGCGCGCTGTTGCTGCAATGCCTGTTCGAGGGCCTCAAGTTGCGCGAGACCCGCGAGCCCCAGCTGGACCGGCAGCTGCTCGAGCGCGCCCTGCACTACATCGTGCCGCTGCTGGTAAAGGCCTGACGGAACAGGGCTTCAGCCCTAGCCTCGTCCAACACACCGGTGGCCGCGTCCTGTCCACCGACGGTTTCCGCGTTGTGCGCATTACGGGGAGGGAGCTGCCGGAGGTCACCATGCACACGCCAGAACGTCGCAACCCGGAGTCTGTCGATCCAGAGCGGATGCGCGAACGGCTCAATCCCCCGCAACAATCCCTGCTGCGCCTGCTGGAGTACTTCGGGTGGGAACTGCGGTTCGTCCGGGAGCGGCCGTCCCAGCCGCCGGTACCGGTGATCTTCGCCGGTGACGCGTCCTGGGCCGTGATCAGCCCCGACGGCAAACTCGACGAAGGCCCCCACCTGCGCGTGCGCCATCCGGGGTTCGAGCGGCGTGTGACGGGGAATCGTGAACGGCGTGACGACGCCTAGGCAGCCTGCGCGGCCGCCTCACCTCGCCCGGTGCAGTGGATGCTCGCGCAGGGTTGAGCGCCACAGCCATTTCTCTCCGCGCTGCACCTTGCGTCCGCTGTGCAGCGACAAGCCGTCGGGTTCGCCCTCGGGGGTGACGTTGTAGTGCAGCACGCCCATCCCGGGCTGCCCGGCGACGCTGATCCCGGCCTGCTCGTAGACGGTCTCACCACCGGCTTCCGGAACCCGCAGGTAGACCAGGAAGGTCGCGACGCGCTGGCCACCGTAGTCGCGCCCGTCCAAGCGGTCCTGCTCCATCTGTTCGGTCGTGAAGTAGTCGACGTGGGGCTGGTACTCCTCCCCGGGTTCGTAGCGGATCACAGAACACGGCTCCAGCGCATCCGCGGGCCAGCCCGTCATGCGTGCGACACGCTCCTCCATGACCCGGACCACGGAGTCGGTCGCCAGTGCCCCCACCGGTTGCCCGCTCCCGCTGAAGTACTGCACTTCGGCATCGTCGTTGGCACGCCGGCCGCGGCGGTAGTCCGACGCGCGGCGAAGCGACTCGCCCATCTTGTGGACCAGGTGATCACATTCCTCTCGGGTCGCGAACGCATCGCTGGTGGCGACGCGTGGACCCTTGCCCAGCCATTGCCAGTCGCCGGGCGCCGCTTTGAGGGAAGCGCCACCACCGGCGACGCACGACAAACGCCCACCCGCATCGACTTGGAGGGCCGGATGTCCGACCGACGCGAAATGGGCCTCCAGCTCACGTACCGCGAGCGGACGTTCTTCCGGGCGGATACGCCCAGGCGCGAGGCGCTCGAGCGGCGCTGCGTCCATGTTCTGCTTCAGCCGGGAGTGCCAGTCCGTGGCCTGGGGCGCGGCCGCCAGGGGGGCGAGCGTCTCAGCGGCCTCGCGGGCGCCGGCGAACTTTCCGTCCGCCGCGCGATCAAGTAGGGCCCGCGCGAACGACAGGTCCCTCGCTACGCCGGCTCCCAGTGCGAAACGCAGGCCCAGCGAGTAGTAGGCCTGCGGGTATCCCAGCGCGCACGCACGTGCGAACGCCGTGGCGGCCAGGTTCTGGCTGGACCCGGCCGCGAGCTCCTGGGTATGCAGGTACCCGACCTCCCAGGCCGCGCGTGCGAAGCCGATATCGGCCAGTTGCTGCTGCAGTTCCAGTGCGCGTGCCGGTGACCGTTCCACCCCCAGGCCCGCGAGGTGGAGATCAGCGAGCCGGTCCACAGCGGCGGGCATGCCGGCCGAGGCAGCCCGTCCCAGCCAGTAGAGCGCGTGTACGCGTGCATCCGGCCGCACCGGCACCTGAGCGAAGTAGGCGCCCAGGAACCACTGTGCCTGTACGCCGCGCGCGCCCTCTGCGGCCTGTTTCAACCACTCCAGCCCCTGCTCGTGTTCGTCGGAGCCGTACGGGTGGCTGCTCAACAGGCGATTGCCGAGCTCGATCCGGGCGCCGTCGTCACCTCCCCGCGCGGCGTGCTCCAGCTGGGCGAGCGCGGGCGGATGGGTAGCGTCGGACTGCATCATCACGTGGATCCGTTCATTGACTGGGCAGGCCAAAGCATCGCACGCGCGCTACACCCAGTCAGTGCAGCCCTAACCCTCCAGTTCCGACCACCGTGCGTACGCCTTGTCCAGCTCGCCCTGGAGTTGCGCGAGTTCGCGGTTGTGCGTGGTGATCGCGGCGCTGTCGCGCTGGAAGAAGCCGGGGTCGTTCATCTCGGCGGTCATGGCCGCCAGGCGCGTCTCCAGCGACTCGATCGTCGCCGGCAGCTGTTCGAGTTCGCGCTGTTCCTTGAAACTGCGCTTGCGGGTCGGCGTCGCTGCCGGTGGAGGCGCCGGCGACGCGCCGGTCGCGCCCGGGTCGGCAGCCAGTCGGGTGGGCCGCCCGCTGTCGGGCGTTG
>NZ_JBJXHK010000046.1:0-18069 GCF_046638635.1 Lysobacter zhanggongensis | reverse complement strand
GTCCGGGCGACGGCGAAGCAGCTCGCCGGGCGTGCCGGGATCGACCGGCGTGGGCAGGGCGGGCAGGCCGGCTGGCCGGGCGAGGTCGACGGCCAATGCACCCGGGGTCTTCCCGGCCAGCACCGCGAGCCGGTGGATCAGCACCGCGGCCTCGGCTTCCAGTGCCGGAACGCGCGCCAGCGTCGCCTCGAGTTGCGCGCTGGCACGTGCGCGATCGAAACCCGTCGCGCTGCCTGCATCCAGGCGTGCCTGCACGATGCGCAACGTCTCGCGCTGGTTTGCAGCGTTGTCGCGCGCGACCTGCAAGCGCTCCTGCAACCCGCGCAGTTCGATGTAGCTGCGCCCGACCTCGGCGACGATCGCGACCTGCAATGCGGCCAGATCGGCGGCGCTGGCGGCGGCCTCGGCGCGTTGCGATTCGACCCCACGTCGGACGCGGCCGAACAGGTCGAGCTCCCAGGCCATCTCGATACCGGCCGAGTAACGCTCGCCATCGCGTTCCCCGCGTGCAAGCCCGGGGGCCTGGTCCGCACTGGCGCGCGCGTCAGCACCTTCGGCACCGGCGGTGATGGTCGGGAAGCGGTCGAGGCCGGCACCACGCAGCAACGCGTTGGCACGATCGAAGTGGGTGAGTGCGATGCGGAGGTCGTGGTTGGCCAGCAGTGCCTCGTCGACCAGATGGGTCAGCATCGGGTCGTCGAAGGCGTTCCAGAAGTCCGCATCTGGCAGCGGTTGCGGCGCCAGCGTGAGCGGTTCCGCGGGCTCATGGACGAACCGGGCGGCCACCGGTGTCGATGGCCGCACATGGTCGGGTCCGACCATGCACGCGGCCAGCGCGACGGTGAGTACGGATGCCACGAGCACCCGGCGCGCAGCGACAGGGTTCAACTCAAGCATGGGTGATCTCCTGGAGTTCCACCTGCGCCTGGCGTCCGGCATGCCGCGACACCAGCTTGCGCAGGGCGACGTAGAACACGGGCGTCAGGAACAGACCGAAGACGGTGACGCCGAGCATGCCGGCGAAGACGGTGATGCCGGTTGCGGAGCGGACCTCCGCGCCCGCGCCGGACGCGAGCACCAGCGGCACGGTGCCGGCGATGAACGCGATCGATGTCATGACGATGGGGCGCAGGCGCAACCGGCACGCCTCCAGCGCGGCCTCGACGATGCCCTTGCCCTGGATTTCCAGTTCGCGGGCGAACTCCACGATCAGGATCGCGTTCTTGCATGCCAGGCCCATCAGCACCACCAGCCCGACCTGCACGAAGACGTTGTTGTCGCCACCGGTCAGCCACACCGCGGTCAGCGCAGAAAGCATGCACATCGGCACGATCAGGATGACCGCCAGCGGCAGGGTCCAGCTTTCGTACAGCGCCGCGAGCACCAGGAACGCCAGCAGGATCGCCAGCGGGAAAACCACCAGCGCGGCGTTGCCCTGGGTCGCCTGTTGGTAGCTCAGGTCGGTCCACTCGATCGCCATGCCGGCCGGCAGTACCTCGTCGGCCATCGCCTGCAGTCGGGCCATCGCCTGGGCGGAGGACATCACCCGCGGGTCGGCTTCACCGGCCAGGTCGGCGCCGGGGTAGCCGTTGTAGCGCAGCACCGGGTCGGGGCCGAACGTGCGGTGCATGGCCACCATCGAGCCGATCGGCACCATCTCGCCATCGACGTTGCGGGTGCGCAGCTTGCCGATGTCCTCGATGCTGTCGCGGAACGGCGCGTCGGCCTGCGCGATCACCTGCCAGGTCCGCCCGAACTCGTTGAAGTCGTTGACGTACGACGAGCCGAGGTAGGTCTGCAGGGTGTCGAACAGCTCGGTCAGCGGCACGCCCTGCGCCTTGGCCTTGACGCGGTCCACCTCGGCGTCCAGCTGCGGGACGTTGGCCTGGTAGCTGGTGATCGGGAATCCCATGCCCGGTGTCTGGGCCACCGTGCCCTGCATGGCGTTGACCGCCTGCTGCAGGGCGCCGTAGCCCAGGTTGCCGCGGTCCTCGATGAACATCTGGTAGCCGTTGCCGTTGCCCAGCCCGAGGATCGGCGGCGGCATCATCGAGAACGCGAAGCCTTCCTGCAGCCCGCCGATCTTCCGGTTGATCTCGGCGTTGATCCCGGCCGCGCTGAGGTCGCGCTGGTCGAATGGCTTGAGCGGCAGGAACACCACGCCGGTGTTGGGCGTGTTGGTGAACTGCAGCGCGTTGAGGCCGGGGAAGGCGATCGCGTGGGCGACGCCGTCGGTCTCCATCGCGATGTCAGCCACCCGGGCCAACATGGCGTCCGTGCGCGCGAGCGACGCCCCTTCGGGCAGCTTAACCCCGGCGATCAGGTACAGCTTGTCCTGGGTGGGGATGAAGCCGGCCGGGACCGCCTTGAACATCAGGCCCGTGGCGACCAGCAACACCGCGTACACCACGAACACCGCGCCGCGCCGGCCGAGGCTGCGCGAGACCACCTTCTGGTAGCACTCCGAGCTCGTGTTGAAGAAGCGGTTGAAAGGACGGAACAGCCAGCCGAACATCCGCTCGATCAGCCGCGACGGCAGATCCTTGGGCGCGCCGTGCGGCTTCAGCAGGCGGGCGGCCAACGCGGGAGACAGCGTGAGCGAGTTGATCGCCGAGATCACGGTCGAGATGGCGATGGTCACCGAGAACTGTTTATAGAACTCGCCGGTGACGCCCGACAGGAAGGCCATCGGTACGAACACCGCGCACAGCACCAGCGCGATGGCGATGATCGGCCCCGAGACCTCGCGCATGGCCTGGTGGGCGGCGGCGAGCGGGGTCAGGCCCTCCTCGATGTTGCGCTCGACGTTCTCGACCACGACGATCGCGTCGTCGACCACGATGCCGATCGCCAGCACCAACCCGAACAGGCTCAGGGTGTTGATCGAGAAGCCCAGCAGGTGGAGCGCGGCGAAGGTGCCGACCACGGACACCGGCACCGCGATCAACGGGATGATCGACGCACGCCAGGTCTGCAGGAACAGGATCACCACCAGCACCACCAGCACCACCGCCTCGAGCAGGGTGGTCACCACGGCCTTTATCGAGTCGCGCACGAAGATGGTGGTGTCGTAGACGGCTTCGTACCCGACGCCGTCCGGGAAGCGCGTGGACAACTCGTCCATCGTCGCGATCACCGAGTCGCGTATCTCGAGTGCATTGGCACCCGGCGCCTGGAAAATGCCGATGCCCACCGCGTCCTTGCCGTCCAGCTGGGAGCGCAGGGTGTAGTCGCCCGCGCCGAGTTCGAGCCGCGCAACGTCCGACAGGCGGACGGTTTCGCCGTCGTCGCCGCGCTTGAGGACGATGTCGCCGAACTCCGCCGGCGTGCGCAGGCGGCCGCGCGCATTGATCAGCGTGAGGAAGTCGCTGTCGGGCATCGGCTCCGCGCCGAGCTGGCCGGCCGACACCTGCACGTTCTGCTCGCGCATTGCCCGCACCACGTCACCGGCGGTCAGACCGCGCGAGGCGATGCGGTCCGGGTCGAGCCAGGCGCGCATCGCGTAGTCGCCGCCGCCGAACACCTGCGCGTCGCCGACGCCGGTGATGCGCGACAGCCGGTCCTTGACGTGCAGGCGCGCGTAGTTGCGCAGGTACAGCGTGTCGTACTTGCCCTGCGGTGATGTCAGGTGCACCACCATCAGGAAGGTCGGCGACTGCTTCTGGGTGGTGACGCCCTGGCGCCGGACGTCCTCGGGCAGCCGCGACAGCGCCTGGCTCACGCGGTTCTGCACCCGCACCGCGGCCTCGTCGGCATCGGTACCGGGCCGGAACGTGACCGTCATCTGCAGCACGCCGTCCGAGCCCGCCACGGACTTGGTGTACATCATGTCCTCGACGCCGTTGATCGCTTCCTCCAGTGGGGTCGCGACGGTCTCGGCGATCACCTTCGGGTTCGCACCGGGGTACACCGTGCGGACCACCACCGACGGCGGAACCACCTCCGGGTACTCGCCGATCGGCAGCAACGGGATCGAGATCAGGCCGCCGGCGAAGATCACGATGGAGAGCACCGCCGCGAAGATCGGGCGGTCGATGAAGAACCGTGAGAAGTCCATGGCCGTTACTTCGCCCCCGCCGGACCGGCGGCGTCGCTGGCGGGTGGGGCACCCATGGCGATCATCCGCGGCGCTACCTGCATGCCCGGGTGGAACACCTTCTGCACGCCGTGCACGATCACCCGGTCGCCGGCCTCCAGGCCCGCGGTGACCACGCGCAGCCCGCCGGCCTTGCCGCCCAATTCCACGTCCTTGCGCACTGCGGCGTTGTCCTTGCCGAGCACGTAGACGTAGGTGCGGTCCTGGTCCGTCAGCACCGCCTTGTCGTCGACCAGCAACGCCTTGTCGTGCTCCCGTCCGAGCAGCTGGACGCGGGCGAACAACCCCGGGGTGAAGACGCGGTCCGGATTGGGCAGGACCGCCCGCAGCTCGATGGTGCCGGTAGCCGGGTCGACCCGGTTGTCGACGAAATCGACAACGCCCTCGTGCGGATAGCCTTCCTCGCCGGCCAGGCCGACCCGCACCGGGTTGCTGGAGTCGGCGCGGTCGCCGCTGCGCACGAGCTCGCGGTAGCCGAGGAACGTCTGCTCGTCGCCTTCGAAATGGACGTGGACGGGGTCGAGCGAGACCACCGTGGTGAGTACGGTCGCATCGGACTGGGCGAGGTTGCCGACGGTGACGAGCGCACGCCCGGCGCGGCCGTCGATCGGCGACGTGACCTGGGTGAACTGCAGGTCCANTGGACGGGGTCGAGCGAGACCACCGTGGTGAGTACGGTCGCATCGGACTGGGCGAGGTTGCCGACGGTGACGAGCGCACGCCCGGCGCGGCCGTCGATCGGCGACGTGACCTGGGTGAACTGCAGGTCCAGCCGCGCAGTCGCGACGGCGGCCTCGGCCGCGCGGACGGCGGCGTCGCCCTGTGCGGCAGTGGCGCGGCGCGATTCGGCTTCCTCCCTCGAGATCGCCTGCGCCTCCACCAGCGACTGCGCGCGCTCATGCTGCGCGCGTGCCAGCCGCGCCTCGCTGCGTGCGCGCTCCAGGTTGGCTTCGGCCTGTGCCAGCGTGGCCTGATAGGGGCGCGGGTCGATCACGAAGAGCAGGTCGCCCTTGCGGACTTCCTCGCCCTCCTCGAACGCGATGCGGTCGACATAGCCGCTGACGCGCGGGCGCAGCTCGACAGAGGTAACCGCTTCGATGCGGCCGGTGTATTCGTCCCATTGCTGCACGGGTTTTTCGAGCACGCGGGCGACGCTGACCGGCGGTGCCGGCATCGCGCTGCCGGGCGCGGCCTGGCTGCCGCAGCCGGACAGGCCCACCACCAGCAGCGCGGCAACGGCGAGGGAAAGCTCGGGCAGGAAGCCCGGGCGAAGGGATCGGACGGCTGAAGGGGCGGGCGAGCGGGCGGGGGAGGTCATGAGCGATTCCTTGCTTGAAATGGGATAAGCGGTTGCGACCCGGCTCCGCGGTTCATTGTCCCGTCACAGGGATTTTTACTCCCGCTGACGGGATGTCGACCGGTCGGGTCAGGCGCGAGAGCACGGTTCGCACCATCGGCACCACCACCAGTGCGACCGCAGCGCGACGATGAACGCGAGCAGCCAGCCCGACAGCCAAGCGGCGACGAACGCCTTGCTGCCATTGGCGTACAAGGCCGTCATCACAAGCCTGATCACGCCGGACATGACCAGCGACAACACCGGCACGAAGGCGAACTGGGCTTGGCGGGGCGTGAGGAACATCGGCGGATCCGGCGGCGGGCTGGGGACAGGAGTGCAGCCTAGGCGCCTCGCCGGCCCTTGATTAGCCGGCAGATCGGGGAATAATTGTCCCCCTTGCGGGCCAATACACGCTCGCGCGAAGGAGCTCACGATGGCCCGCGATCTCAACGACACCCTGATCTTCGTGAAAGTGGTCGAGCACGGCAGCTTCATCGGCGCGGCACGTGCACTGCGCCTCCCCAAGACCACGGTCAGCCGCAAGGTGCAGGACCTGGAGGCACGCCTCGGCGCGCAGCTCCTGCACCGCACCACGCGCAAGCTGGGCCTGACCGAGGCCGGCAACATCTACTTCGACCACTGCAAGCGCATTGCCCACGAACTGGACGAGGCCGAGAACGCGGTCGGCCAGTTGCAGGGCGGCCCGCGCGGCTGGCTGCGCTTCACCGCGCCGTACTCGGTCGGCATTACCTGGATCGCGCCATTGCTCGGCGAGTTCCACGCGCTGCACCCGGAGGTGCGGGTCGAGATGGTGCTGGCCAACGAGTCGCTCGACCTGATCGACACCGAGACCGACGTGGCGTTGCGGCTCGGCAACCTGCCCGATTCCAACCTGGTCGCCAGGCGCTTGGCGGTGTTCCGCAGCCAGGTGTACGCGTCCACCGCCTACCTGGAGCGGCACGGCGAACCGGCGCACCCTGACGACCTGCAGCACCACAGGGCGCTGACGTTCCAGAAGTTCCGCCGAAACGGCGGCTATGCGTGGCCGCTCAACGACGGCCAGCGGACCGTCGAATACCGGGTCGACCCGGTGCTGGTGGCCAACGACCCCGGCGCACTCAAGGGCGCGCTGCTGTGTGGCGAAGGGGTGATGCTGGCCAGCGACCTCACCGTGAAGCGCTACGTCGAGCAGGGCGTGGTGCAGCGGGTGCTGGCCGGCTGGACCGGGCCCGACATGGAGTTCAACGCGGTGTTCCCGGGCGGGCGGATGCAGTCACCGAAGGTGCGCGCGTTCGTGGATTTCCTGGTCAACCGCTTGAACTTCGACGCCGACTACATGCAGCACCAGTGCCCGGACATGCGCCGCTGCAGCGATGGCATCGAGCAGGAATCAAAGGCCAAGGCCGCCACGTCGGCGGCGCTGTCGAGCTTGGCGCGTCGCCGCCTCATCGAGGAAGACGAGGAAGCCGCCGCCTGAGGGTCAGTGCGCGACGGCCGATGACCCGTCGCCGGAGTGTTCGCCCCGCAGGCGACGGTCCAGCTGCTGTTCGAAGGCCTCGAAGCTCAATCCCTGTGCGCGTGCTTCCTCGTGGGCGGCGTCACGCAGGGCGTCGGAGCACTTGAGCCGCACCGTGTGGCCGGCTTCTTCCTGGATCGCCGCCGCGCGCCGGAGCATCGCGAGCAGGGTCGCCGGGCTTTCCGAGCCGCCGACGATGCGGCCGTCCAGCCCCAGCACCCATTCGCCTTCGCGCCGTGCAATGCCGCCCAGCAGTTCGCCGTGCGCATCGCGCAGGTCGGCGTGTGCCTCCACCCCGGGGCGGGGCGGCATCACTATGCCCTGCGGCACGCGCTGGTGCTTGCGCCTGGCATCGCGCTTGGCTCTGGATCGGATCGACATGGTGGGTCCCGGGAGGTCAGGCCGCCATTGTCGCGCAGTGCGACGCGGTTGCCTGACCGCAATCCCAACGGGTCAGTCACCGTGGCGGGAAAACTCGGTGCTGCTGCCGTCGGTGGCCACGAGCTCAACCGCGTACGGTTGGACGCGGCCGTCCGGCATCTCCATGCCGGGCGAACCGGCCGGCATGCCCGGCACCGCCAGCCCACGTGCCTCGGGCGACTCGGCCAGCAGGCGCTTGACGTCCGTGGCGGGCACGTGGCCCTCGATGAAGTAGCCGGCGACTTCTGCTGTATGGCACGACGCCTTGCCGGTGGGCACGCCGACGCGCTCCTTCACCGCATGCACGTCGTCGACATCGCGCACCTCGACCGGGAAGCCGGCCTCGCGCATGTGCTCAACCCAGTGCACGCAGCAGCCGCAGCTCGGACTCTTGTGCACCAGCAGGCGCGGGAGGGTCTCGGCAACCGGTGAAGCGGCAACATGGACGTCCGCCTGCGCGGCGCTGGCTGGCGCCGGGTTGTTGCCGGCGCAGGCCGGCAGGGCGGCCGCGAGCGCGACGGCGGCGAGGAGGGCGGGCAGGGCTTTCATCACGGGCGTTCTCGTCTGTGTCTCGATCGGGATTCTTGCAGGTTGGCCGGCGCGCCGGCTAGAACCAGGTGCGCAGGCCGACGACCCAGCGGGTGTCCCGCGTGCGATCGCCGGCGCCGTGGCGCAGAT
Organism: Lysobacter zhanggongensis; assembly: GCF_046638635.1. Lineage (NCBI taxonomy): Bacteria > Pseudomonadati > Pseudomonadota > Gammaproteobacteria > Lysobacterales > Lysobacteraceae > Lysobacter > Lysobacter zhanggongensis. The sequence goes on along the minus strand of NZ_JBJXHK010000046.1, from coordinate 10,020 downwards.
CGGCCGTACCGCCGTGGGCACGTTCGTGCACCAGGCCGATGTAGGGCGCGAACCTGCGGGTGAACTCGTAGCGCAGGCGCAGCCCGGCCTCGGTCGTCGCCAGCCCGGAGCCTACGCCCCGCGTAGCGTCGTCTTTCGCGAAGAAGCTTGCTTCCACCACGGGCTGCAGGATCAGCCGGTTGGTCAGCAGCAGCTCGTACTCGACCTCGACGACCGCCTCGACCTGGCCCGACTCGCCCAGGTAGGCCGTCGCCTGGGTCTCGAACATGTAGGGCGCCAGGCCCTGAACGCCGATGGCGGCCCAGGTCTGCGCGTCACCCGGTCGGGTCTGCTGGCGCACGCCGGCGACCACGTCCCACCAGGCCGAGACCGCGCGTCCGTACAGCACTTCGACATCGGCGGCGTGGGTACTACCGGCTTCGCGCTCGCCCTCGCTGCGCAGCCAGACCCGGTTGGTGTCGCCTCCCAGCCAGCCCTGCAGCTCCCAGCCTTGTCCGTTGCCGTCGTCGCCGTCCCACGCTTCGAGCCGATCGACGAGCAGGAACCCGTGGATGCCGGAGCCGTGGCTCATCCGGTGGTGCAACTCGGGAAACGCGGCCGCGCGGTCGGCGTCGGTCAGCACCGGGATCGGGGTGCGCGGTTGCGCGGCGGCGGCAGTGACCCGGGCGGCCGCCGGCGGTTCTCCGGTGGTGTGCTGCGAATGGTCCATCTGCGAGTGGTCCATCTGCGAGTGGTCGACAACCGGCTCGGGTTCCTGGGGCGGCGCTACTTCCTGTGGGTGCTCATGCTCATGCTCATGCTCCTGCGCTAGCAACGGTGCACTCGCAACCCCTGCCAGCACGGCGACAACCAACGACAGGAAGCGAAGGCCGGCGCGCGTCATTCGACCACCCGCACTTCGCGCATCATCCCGCCTTCCATGTGGTACAGCAGGTGGCAGTGGTACGCCCAGCGGCCGAGGGCGTCGGCGCGCACCCGGTAGCTGCGTTTCGTCCCCGGCGGCATGTCGACGGTGTGCTTGCGGACCATGAAGCCGCCGTCCTCGCCCTCCAGGTCGCTCCACATGCCGTGCAGGTGGATGGGGTGGGTCATCATCGTGTCGTTGACCAGGACAATGCGCATGCGCTCGCCGTAGTTCAGCCGAAGCGGCTCGGCGTCGTCGAACTTCAAACCATCGAACGACCAGGCGAACTTCTCCATGTGGCCGGTCAGGTGCAGTTCGACGGTGCGTGATGGCTCGCGCCCATCGGGGTCTTCGAAGGTGCTGCGCAGGTCCGAGTACGCCAGCACCTTGCGGCCGTTGTCGCGCAGGCCGATGCCGGGGTCGTCCAGGCGCGGGACGGGCGACATCGTCTGCATGTCGACCAGCGGGTTGCCGGCCTCGCTGGCCGGGTGCTGCTGCATGCCACCGGCGGCGTGGTCCATGGCCGGCATCGCATGCCCCATGTGGGCGCCGCAGCCACCTTCCATGCCCTTCATCTGCGCCGCCTGGCCGTGGTCCATGCCGGCATGCGACATCCCGCCGTGGCCCATGTCGTCCATGGTCAACAGCGGTCGCGGGTCCAGCGGTGGGACGTCGGGGGCCAGCCCGTGGCGGACGGCGAGGGTTCCGCGCGCATAGCCGGTGCGGCCCATGTCCTGCGCGAAGATGGCGAACGCATCTGCGCCAGTCGGCTCGACCAGCACGTCGAACGTCTCGGCCACGGCGATGCGGAACTCGTCGACGCTGACCGGGTGCACGTACTGGCCGTCGGCGGCGACCACCGTCATCTTCAGTCCGGGGATGCGGATGTCGAAGTAGGTCATCGCCGAAGCGTTGATGAAGCGCAGCAGCACCTTCTCGCCCGGGCGGAACAACCCGGTCCAGTTGCCCGCGGGCGCGGTGCCGTTGAGCAGGTAGGTGTAGGTGTGGGCATTGATGTCGGAGATGTCGGTCGGCGTCATCCGCATCCGCCCCCACATTCCGCGGTCGGCCAGCGTGGCCTCCAGGCCGTTGCGACCGACGTTGCCGAGGAAGTCGCCCGCCGTGCGCCGGTAGAAGTTGTCGTGTTCGGACATCTTCTTCATGCGCGCGAACAGCGCGGCCGGGTCCATGTCAGTCCAGTCCGACAGCAACACCACGTGCTCGCGGTCGTAATGGAACGGCGGCGGTTGCAGCGGGTCCACCACGATGGCGCCGTACAGGCCGGCCTGCTCCTGGTACATCGAGTGGCTGTGGTACCAGTAGGTCCCCGACTGCTGCAGCGTGAAGCGGTAGGTCCAGGTCTCGCCCGGGTGGATGCCGTCGAAGCTCAGGCCGGGAACGCCGTCCATGTTGGCCGGCAACAGGATGCCGTGCCAGTGGATCGAGGCCGGCTCGTCGCGAAGCCGGTTGGCCACCCGCAAGGTGACCGTGTCGCCCTCGCGCCAGCGCAGCAGCGGCCCGGGCAGGGAACCGTTGACGGTGGTCGCCGGGCGCGTGCGGCCGGTGAAGTTGACCGGTGCACGCCCGATCGACAGGTCGAAATCGGTGCCACGCAGTTCCACGGGGCCGGGGGCCGCGGCGTCGGCGGCGAACGCTGGCAGTCGCCACAATCCTGCGCCCCCGGCGAGGCCGGCCGCGGCCAGGCCGGTAACGAACCGTCGGCGGCTGCCGTCTACCGCGCTGGCATCACGGTGGAGATGGGGCGACCAGGGGCTGGTGGGCTTGCGTGGAGACATCGGAATCCGGACAGGGCCGGAGTTGCACGGCCGCACGAAAGGAGCAGGTTACGGGTTCCCACGGCGGGAAGGTCAAACGGCTGCGCCGAACAGGCGTCCCACTCCGGCAGTCAGGGCCATCGCCAGCGCACCCCAGAACGCGACACGGACCGCTCCCCTGAGCTTCGGGGCCCCGCCGGCAGCTGTTGGCGGCTTCGGCCGGACAGTGCGGTGGCTTGCGCGGACCGGCAAAAGCGTCCACATGCACGCCCGTTTCGTGGCGACTTTCACAGATCATCCACGTACTCCAACGTCAGCTGAAAGCGGTTTACGGGGCCGTCCATAAGGCGGCTATATTCCGGAGACCTATGACGAAGGAGGATTTGAAATGCCCATGACCAAACCGAACCTCGCGATCGCCCGTACGCTCGCCGTGGCAATCATCGCCACCTTGGGCCTTGGCGCCTGTGCCACCTACGACGACGAGTTCGCGGGTATCAACTCGCGCCTCGACCAGCTCGACACGCGGGTGCAGAGCGCCGCGCAGAGCGCCGAGTCCGCCAACCAGTCCGCACAGCGCGCCAACCAGCGTCTGGACCAGATCGAGAGCCGCGTCCAGCAGCTCGAGACCGGGCCGCGTCGCGTTCCGCGCGGTTGATAGCGCACCAAACTTTTTGCGCCTGACGGCCTGAACCGGAGTCGGTTGCCCTTGTAGGTCAACCGCCTCCCAGGTCCTTGGCATCTTTTCGCAGTTCCAGTTCAACGGAGGACGTCCCATCCGTACACGCACTCATCCCGCGACGCGCGCCGTCAATGGTGCATTGGCCCTCGCGTTGGCATTCGCCAGTTTTGGCGCGGCCAGCGCGGAAGACGCACCCGCGCGACCCGTCGCCGCAGTCGATCAACTTCCGCAAGGCCAGGACGTGTCCGCCACCGTGATCGAGCTCGCGGGATGGGTGGTCGCATCGAATGACAGCCAGGGGTATCCGTTCGCCGTCATCGACAAGGCCGCCGCGCAGATCCTGGTGTTTGGCGGAGACGGGCGGCTTCGCGGTGCGGCCCCCGGGCTCTTCGGTTCGGCGGTTGGCGACCATGCGGCCCCGGGCATCGCCGGCCTGGCGCTACGCGAGATCCCGGGCCGGGATCGCACTACGCCGGCTGGTCGTTTCGTAGGCGGATTCGGTCCGTCGCTCGACGCCGGACGCGTGCTCTGGGTGGACTACGATTCCGCCGTTTCCATCCATCCGACCGCAACGGGTGTGCCGTCCGAGCGTCGCCCGGAACGCCTCGCATCGCCGACGCCCGACGACAACCGCATCAGTCACGGGTGCATCAACGTTTCGCCCGACTTTTACGAGGATGTGGTCAGCCCGACGTTCCAGCGGGGTGGAGTGTTCTACGTCCTGCCGGATGAGGCGCCGCTGGAAGAGACCTTCCCGGAGTTTGCACAGAGCCTCGAGAGCTCGGATGGAGACGATGGAAGGCATGCGGAGACCGCCAGCCAATAAGGGTCTGGCGGCCTCGCAGTATCCAGCTCAGAGGAGGCGCGGCATTCAGCAACGTCCGCTCTACGATTTCGCATAATGCATATTATGTAAACAGCACAGAGGCCTGAGTCCCAGATGCCTGAGCCCCACCTGCGATCACGCTGCGACGTGCCCGAGCTGTCGCCCCCTGTCAGGCCAGCAACCGGGCTACTTCAACGAACAGCACGTACATGATGATCCCGGTCGCGGCCCACCGGATCGGCGCCCGCCACGCGGGCCGCTTGTGCCCCGCGTAGATCAGGAGTGCGCCGCCAACCAGCGGAACCAGCGTCACGACCAGCCAAAGCTGCATGCTCATATCGATCCCCAACCATCCCTGTGACTCGACGGGCCACGGCCCACGCGCATCATAGGTGCCGGCGCCCCCGGCCTCGCTTGAAGCAGCACGCCTACCTACTTGCAAGCCTCGTAGACGTCATCACCAAGCTTCTCAAGTTGCGCGAGCGTCAGTCGATTGGTGCTTGCCTCTGCCCTGGATCGCCGGTTCCTGGCGGCCTCGCACTTGCGTGCATCGCGGTGTCCGCTGATGGCGCCGCCCCCCCCGGAGCCACCACGATGGCGCTTCGCAAGTTTGCGCAAATACGCGGAATTGGCGCGTTCCCTGGCCTTGCGCGCTTCCAGATCCGGTACCGCAGGCGAACCGGCGTTCCATGAGCGGACGCTCCGCCCGTCAGTGCAGTCGCCCGACTGGTACGTGACGCCTCCGCGGTCGTCGACACATTTGTGGACGGACTGCGCGAAGACCGGCGTCCCCAACAACAGCAGCGGCAACACAATGAGTGCGACGGGATTCATGGCATTCCTTTGCCGTGGGATGGCTCGACAGCCTCGCCGATCGGCCGGCCCGCCGGCATCGGTGAATGCCGCGCGTGGCACTCGGGAAATCGACTTCGGGCGCATCGCAACCGTTTACGCGGTGGCCTTGAGGACACTACGCTCGGGGTCCGGATACCACTGGAATGGCCATGAGACTCTCGTCCATCGCGGCAGCTTGCTGCCTCGCCATGTCTTTCGCTGCCGCCCGCGCGGCGACGCCACCCGCGGAGGTCGCGGCGCTGCACGACATCGCGGTTGCGCCCTCCCCGGCCCGCATCGAGGCCGACATCCGCACGCTGGTCGGCTTCGGTACCCGCCACACCCTGTCGGAAACGGCATCCGACACCCGCGGCATCGGGGCCGCACGGCGCTGGATCCAGGCCGAGTTCGAGCGCATCTCGAAGAGCTGCGGTGGCTGCCTGGAGGTCGTCACCGTCAGCGACACCGTGTCCAGCGAAACACGCATCCCCGATCCGGTCGAGGTCGTCAGCGTGATCGCCATCCAGCGTGGCTCGGCCGACCCCGACCGCGTCGTCATCATGAGTGGAGACATCGATTCGCGGGTGTCCGACGTCATGGACTCCACCTCCGACTCGCCCGGCGCCAATGACAACGCGTCCGGCATCGCCGGCACGCTCGAGGCGGCACGCGTGCTTTCCAGGCACCGGTTCAACGGCACGATCGTCTACGCCGCGCTGGCCGGCGAGGAACAGGGCCTGTTCGGCGGCAGGATCCTGGCCGACCACGCCAAGGCCGGGGGCTGGCGCATCGAGGCGGTCCTCAACAACGACATGATCGGCAACATCGCCGGCATCAATGGCGTGGTCGACAACACCACCGCCCGGGTGTTCTCCGAAGGCACCCGCGTCACCGAGACGCCCGAGGAAGCCCGCGCCCGGCGGTTCACCGGCGGCGAAGTCGATTCGCCTTCGCGCAACCTCGCACGGTACATCGACCGCATGGCCGACCGGTACGTCCCCAACCTCGACGTGATGATGGTCTACCGGCTCGACCGCTTCGGTCGCGGCGGCCACCATCGGCCGTTCAACGACGTCGGCGCCCCGGCGGTGCGCGTGATGGAGACCAACGAGCACTACGACCGCCAGCACCAGGACCTGCGTACCGAGGACGGCGTGACCTACGGCGACACCCTCGACGGGGTCGACTTCGCCTATGCGGCCAAGCTGACGGCCCTGAATGCCGTCAGCCTTGCCGGGATGGCGTGGGCACCGCCGCCGCCGGCCGATGTCGGCATCGAGGGCGCGGTGACGGCCGACACGACGCTGCGCTGGACCCGGCCACCGGCGACGCAGGCGCCCGGGCTGGCCGGCTACCGCATCCACTGGCGCCTCACCACCGAGCCGCAATGGACCCACAGCCGCTACGTCGGCAACGTGGACACTTACACGCTGGAGAACGTGGTCATCGACAACTACTTCTTCGGGGTGTCGGCGGTCGGCACCAATGGCGCGGAGAGCCCTGTCGTGTTCCCGGGGGCGGCGGGCAGCTTCGGCGGATACGCCACCGCGCCGTAGCGCTGCCCGAAATTCCTCAGAGTGAAATCGGCACCCGCGCGGTCAGGGTCATGTCCGGCGTGTCGCGGGTGACGCCGACGCCGAGCGCGACGTTGAGGGTGTGGCGGTCGCTGAACCGGTACGAAGCGCCGAGCAGTAACGTGCCAAGGGTGATTCGCACCGCGCCGGGGGCGTCCGCACCGTTCTGTTGTGTCTTGCCGATGAAGCTGGCGTCGTAGCCGATGCTGATCGAGGCCTTCTCGTTGAGCGCCAGCCCCATGCCGAAGTTGAACCCCCAGATGTCGCCCGCCTCGACCTCGCCGATCGGCTCGGTCGCGGTCTGCGGGAACTCCGGCGGCGCGCCGGTCAGCACGGTGCGCGAGACCCCGTCGCGCTTGAAGTTGTGCAGGTAGCTCAGGCTCCCGAAGAACACCACGGGGTCGGAGGGGAACAGCCAGGTCACGCCCGGCTGCAGCGACGAGAAGCCGCTGCCGGTCGGCAGCTCCAACGGCAACCCGGTGCCGGTGGCATTGGCGACGCAGCGCGTGACGCAGTCGGTCACCACTTCGAACGGATCCCGCCCTGTGCGGCTCTTGTAGCGCAGCCAGCCGACGTAGAACGCCTTGTCGGGCCCACCGCGGTTGAGCTGCATGCGTGCGGTGGCCTCGATGTCGCCCAGGCCCTTGCCGCTGGAGGTGAAGACATTCTCGACCGCCGTGCCGGTAAAGATCTCGCGGCTCACGGTGTCGCTGCTGCTGTAGACGTACGGCACCTTGGCTTCGAGCTCGAAGCGGTTGCCGATGCCCATCCGCCCGGTGAGCGCCGCGGTACCCGTGCTGGTCTTGACCTGGCGGACATCGATGAGGCCGATCAGGATGGCCGGAATGATGGTGTAGCCGACCAGTGCGACGCGATTGCTGGACGAGTAGCCGAACTGCAGCGACGGCTCGAGCACGAACGTGCCCGACGGGGTCAGCACGCCCGGCTGGTCGAAGATCTGGGCGACCTCGGGCGGGCGCAGGTCCTGCTCCGGCGCACGGCCGACAGGTTGCGGGGGCGGCCGGTCGCCCTGCGCCACGGCGCGATCGACGGCGACGCCCTCGCCTGTAGCGTCGTCCTGTGCACCCGGTGCCGCCTGCGCAGCCACGGCCGCGGCCAGCATCGCCGTGGCGGACGCGGCGGGGTCGCTCGCGGCGACACCCTGCCCCGCTCCATCCCCTGTGCCGCGCGCCCGGGTGCTGGCCAGCCGCTCCAGGTCGAGTGCCCGTTGCAGCTCGGACACGTTGCGTTCCTGCGCGGCCAGTTGGTCGCGCAACTGGTCCAGCCGCGCGCTCTGGGCGTTGACCTGTTGCTGCAGCGTCTCCAGCCGCGTGTCCGACCCCGCGCTCTGCGCCCGTACCTCGCCGGCAATCGCCAGCGACAGGCAGTTGGCGATCACCACCATGGCAATGGTGGTGCACCCCTTGTGGTTGTCCATCGGTTGGCCTGTCCTTGCTTCGGGGGTCTCAGGGCGAGCCGGGCGCCCGGTTCAGGGCGTCCTGCAGCGCCGCGTTTGCGTTGAGGTGCTGGAACATACCCAGCGTCCCGACGCCGACGTCGAGCGTGGTCAACGTGAGGATGTCCTGCCCATCCAGGGTGTTCTGGATCACCACGCCGTCTACCGCGCCTGATGGAGCGAACGTGTTGCCGCCCCCGATCTGGACGAGCATCCCCTGTTTCATTTCTGCAAGGTCCTGCGCCTGCTCCGGGGTCATCGCGCTGACGTCCGGGATCTGGACGCTGGCTTGTGCGACCAGCGTGCCGTTCACGTACACCAGCCGCTCGATGCCGAACGACAGCACAAGCCCGGATGGCAGCTGGAAGCCGCCCCGCATGTGGTCCAGGCGCTCCGCGCTTACCGCCACCCACTCCGGCCCAAGGGCCCCGCTCCCCTCGCCCGCTCCTGCGCCTCCGCAGGCCAAGGCCAATACCAGCAGTGCGACTGCGCGCCTGCATGCGTCCATCAGCTGTCTCCCGGTCCGAACTTCGGAATGACGATGTCGCCGAGACCCCGCCGGCCGATGCCGGACTGCAGTGGTGCTGGCGGCGCGGTGCGCCAGTCGACGGGCTGGTTGAATCCGGCCAGCTCGCGCCGGTTGTGGATCACGAACAACACGCCGTTGTCCCATAGCGCCTCGAAGCGCTCGCGCGACATCGCCCGGGTGCCGCGGGCCGGGTCGCCCAGCAGCACGCGGCCGTCGCGCACGCCCTTGACCACCACGAAGTGCCGGTAGCCGCGGTCGTTGAGCAACACGATCGCGGGCAGGCCTTCTTCTTCCAGTTCGTCGAGCGGCAATTCGAAGCCGTCGGCGGCAAACCCCAGCGACTCCAGGTAACGCCGCATGTCCAGCAGCGAGAACCCTTCCGCGCGGATCTTGCGGCGGTCGCCATCGCGGTACATCTGCACGAACACGTCCTGCTCGCTCACCGCGTGGCCGTACTGGTAGGTCAGCAGGGTTGCGGTCGCCGCCGAGCCGCAACTGAAGTCGTACTGCTGCGGCACCGTCGTCGCGTAGCGTGCTTCCTTGAGGCTGGTGACCTTGAGCGTGTAGGCGCCTCCATGCGGGGTGCGCACGCCCAGCGACGACGCCCCCACCGGCCCCGGCAGGGCCATGGCCAGGAGCACGGGAGCCGCGAGTACCGCAAGCCGCTTCACAGGCTGGGGTCCGCAAACTGCACGTTGACCACGGTCGCGTTCTGGATCAGCACGTTGGAGCCACTGTTCTGGATCGCCGTGTTGATGCCGCTCGCATTGGAAAAGGCTTCCCCGGAGAGCGTGTTGTTGCCGCTGATGATGTTCTCTGCGTGGTTGTCGGTGACCTCGCCATTGGTGCGCGCGGTGTTCTCGACCAGGTCGAGCTGCACCCCGTCGCCACCGCGCAGGCCGTCCAGGCCGCCGGCGTCGAGCGCGATGCCAAGGCCCTCGACCGTGGTGGGGGCAGATGCAGCCGCTGGCGCGCCAGGGTCGCCGGGGGTAGCCAGTACAGGCAGCGCAAGGCACGAGGCGGCGACCAGGGTCACCAGTCCCCGGCCGGGACGCAGGAAAGAATTGGGGCGCATGTGCTTACTCCTGGGCGGGCGCCGATGCACGAGGGCGGCAGCGTCGCCGCTGCCGCCTGCCGGGCTGCCCGCTGGCAGCTGTGGGTCCCGCGCCCCGGATCCCGGGACGCGGGCGTTGGAGCCGTTACTGACCGACGGTCAGGTTGGCCTGCACGGTGACCGCCTGCTGGATCAGCGAGGCCGCGCCACTGTTCTGCGCCACCACCATGATGCCGGCCGCCGCGTTGGCCGAGCCGTTCATGTGGTTGGACATGTCGAAGCTGCCGGCGTCGTTGGCGATCGAGCCGCCATCGCCGCCACGGCCGCCGTCGCCACCGTTGCCGTTGCCGCCGTTGCCGTCGCCGCCCCTCCCTGCGCCGCCGTCA
>NZ_JBJXHK010000045.1:0-18178 GCF_046638635.1 Lysobacter zhanggongensis | reverse complement strand
CGGCGGGCGTCGTCGTGGCGGCCTTCGGCCATCGCCGCCTGGGCGCGGGCGAGGCCGTCGCGGGCGAGCTCGACCTGGTCGGCGGCGTACTGGTCGGCGTCCGCACCGGTTGCCCGCACGACGGCCTGTTCGGCGGCGTTGATCTCGGATGTCGGCGGCGGCAGGGTCGCGCACGCGGCAAGCGCGCAAGCGAGAACTGCGCCCACAAGCAGATAACGGATTTGTGCGAAGCTGGCGTGCATGGGGGTTCCGTGGCGGTCTGTCGCCCGGGCATTGTGGTCAGGCCGGTGCCGTGCTTGCAACGGGTGGCCGTCGCTAACGAGAGGTGGATGCATGGACATCGGCTATTTCCTGAAGCTGATGACGGAGAAGAACGCGTCGGACATGTTCCTGTCCACCGGCGCGCCGGTCTACATCAAGATCGAGGGGCGGTTGCATCCGCTCGGCAATACCGGCCTGCCGCCCGGCATGGTCAAGAAGATCGCGTATTCGTTGATGGACGAGGGCCAAGTTCCGCAGTTCGAGCGCGAACTGGAGCTGAACATGGCCTATGCGCTGCCGGAGGCCGGGCGCTTCCGCGTCAACGTGTTCAAGCAGCGCGGCGAGGTCGGCATGGTGATCCGCGCGATCCGCAGCGTGATCCCGTCGATCGAGGAGCTGCAGCTGCCGCAGGTGCTCAAGAACATCATCATGGAGCCGCGCGGGCTGGTGCTCATCGTCGGTTCCACCGGCTCGGGCAAGTCGACCACGCTGGCGTCGATGATCGACTACCGCAACTCGAACATGTCGGGCCACATCCTCACCATCGAGGACCCGATCGAATACCTGCACCGGCACAAGCGCTCGCTGGTCAACCAGCGCGAGGTCGGTCTCGACACCCACGCCTTCCACAACGCGCTCAAGAACGCGATGCGCGAGGCGCCGGACGTGATCCTGATCGGCGAGATCCTCGACCAGACCACGATGGAGGCCGCGATCGCGTTCGCCGAGACGGGCCACCTGTGCCTGGCGACCCTGCACTCCAACAACGCCGACCAGACGCTCGAGCGCATCCTCAACTTCTTCCCCGAGGCCGCGCACAAGAACGTGCTGATGAACCTGGCGCTCAACCTCAAGGCGGTGATCAGCCAGCGCCTGGTGATCGGCACCGACGGTCGCCGGCTGCCGGCATCGGAAGTGCTGATCAACACCCCGCACATCCGCGACCTGATGCGGCGCGGGCAGGTGCACGAGATCAAGCACGCGATGGAGGAGTCGCTGGAAGAAGGCGTCGAGACCTTCGACCAGTGCCTGTTCCGGTTGGCGAAGGAAGGCCGGATCGAGATCGAGGAAGCGCTGCGGGCGGCGGACTCGCGCGAGGGCCTGGCGCTGAAGTTCCGGCTGTCGGAAGGCGCCGGCGCCGAGCACGACCCCTACGCCGAAGTGTTTTCGCCCGACCAGTAGCCGGCTGGCCACCTGTAGGAGCGACGTAAGTCGCGACCGCGGATCGTCAGATCCGCGCAATCACAGCGATGGCGTGCGTCAGTGGGTCGCGACTTACGTCGCTCCTACAAATGCCTGCGATGCCGCCGCTGGCGGCGACCTCAGTTCGGCTGGGGCGCGTCCGGCTGCTTCTCGGGCCGCGCGGTGTCGAAGGCGCGCAGCGCGAGGCAGGCGCGTTCGATCCGCTCGATCGTCGGGTACGGGGTCATGTCGACGCCGAAACGGCGCGCGTTGTAGACCTGCGGGACCAGGCAGCAGTCGGCCAGTCCGGGCGTATTGCCTTCGCAGAAATCGCCGGTGGACGGGTGGTCGTTCAGCACCGCCTCGACCGCCGCAAAGCCGCCGGACACCCAGTGCCGCACCCACTCGTCGCGCTCGGGCTGGGGGACGTTCCACTCGCGGTCGAAGTACTGCAGCACCCGCAGGTTGTTGAGCGGATGGATGTCGCACGCCACCATCTGCGCGATCGCGCGCACGCGCTGGCGGTCGCGGCTCGTCACCGGCAACAGTGCCGGCTCCGGCCAGGTCTCGTCGAGGTACTCGAGGATCGCCACCGACTGGCGCAGCACGCGGTCGCCGTGCTTGAGCACAGGCACCAGTTCCTGCGGGTTGAGCGCGCGGTATTCCTCGGCGTGCTGTTCGCCGCCGTCCCGTACCAGGTGCACCGGCAGCGTCTCGTAGGCCAGGCCCTTGAGGTTCAACCCGATGCGCACGCGGTAGGCGGCACTCGATCGCCAGTACGAATACAGCTGCAATTGGTCCGCCATGCGCGACCGTTCCTCTGTCATCTGCGCCCCCCGCGCAACGGTAATACGGCGCCTGCGCCAGCGGACGGCCGTCCGCCGGCGCGGCATCGCCGCCGGTCAGCTGTCGTGGCGCTCGATACGCTGCTCGATCGCGCCGAAGATGCTGTTGCCGTTGGCATCAAGCATTTCGATGCGGACCATGTCGCCAAAGCGCATGAAAGGCGTCGAGGGTTTGCCGTCGCGCAAGGTCTCGACCGTGCGCTGCTCGGCGAAGCACGAGGCACCCAGGGTCGTGTCCTCGTTGGCAATGGTGCCCGAGCCGACGATCGCGCCCGCCGACAGCGGGCGCGTCCTGGCCGCGTGGGCCACGAGCTGGGCGAAGTTGAATTGCATGTCGACGCCGGCCTCCGGTGCGCCGAACCACTTGCCGTTGATATGCGTCAGCATCGGCAGGTGCACCTTGCTGTCGCGCCAAGCATCGCCGAGTTCGTCCGGGGTCACGAACACCGGGCTCAGGGCCGAACGCGGCTTGGACTGCAGGAAGCCGAAGCCCTTGGCCAGCTCACCCGGGATCAACCCGCGCAGCGAGACGTCGTTGACCAGCCCCACCAGCTGGATGTGGCCGGCGGCCTGCTCGGGAGTGACCGCCATCGGGACGTCGTCGGTCACGACGACCAGTTCGGCCTCCAGGTCGATTCCGTACTCCTCGCTCGGCACGCGGACCGGGTCGCGCGGGCCGTAGAAACCGGCGCTGACCGCCTGGTACATGAGCGGGTCGGTGTAGAAGCTCTCGGGAACCTCGGCGCCGCGGGCACGGCGGACGCGCTCGACGTGCGGCAGGTAGGCACTGCCGTCGACGAACTCGTAGGCGCGCGGCAGCGGCGCGGCGAGCGCGATTGGATCGACATCGAAGGCACCGTCAGCCTCGCCGGCGTTGAGGCGCTCGGACAGCGCATTGAGGCGGGGCGCGATGTTCGACCAGTCCTCCAGCGCGCGCTGAAGGGTGTCGGCGATGCCGGTGGCGCGCACCGCGCGAGTGAGGTCGCGCGAAACCACGATCAGGGTGCCGTCGCGGCCGCCTTCCTTGAGTGAACCAAGCTTCATCGGTGCAGTCCTTCCGTCATCGGGCGCGCGAGCCGCGCAATGGTTTCAATTGTAACGGCTCGACCCGGCGACGCCATGCCCCGTGCCGGGACGGCACGCCGGGCGCAGGCAACAAAAAACCCGCCATGAAGGCGGGTTTCTTGCGTATCTGGCAGCCCCGGATGGATTCGAACCACCGAATGCCTGAGTCAGAGTCAGGTGCCTTACCGCTTGGCGACGGGGCTGTGGAACTGGGTTGTGACCCGGTGTCGAGGCGTATTTTAGCGCTTCGAGAACTGGGTTGCACGACGCGCCTTGTGCAGGCCGACCTTCTTGCGCTCGACTTCGCGGGCGTCGCGGGTCATGAAGCCGGCCTTGCGCAGCTCGGACTTCAGCGTGTCGTCATACTCGACCAGCGCGCGGGCGATGCCCAGGCGGATCGCACCTGCCTGGCCGGTGGTGCCGCCGCCGGCAACGGTGACGTTGACGTCGAACTTGTCGGTCGACTGGGTCAGCTCGAGCGGCTGGCGCACGATCATGCGCGCGGTCTCGCGGCCGAAGAACTCGTCGATCGAGCGCTGGTTGATGGTGATCTTGCCATCGCCCTTGCGCAGGTAGACGCGGGCGGTGGAGGACTTGCGGCGGCCGGTGCCGTAATTCTGCTGGATTGCCATGTCGGTACCTTAGATGTCGAGCGGCTGCGGCTGCTGGGCGGCGTGCGGATGCTCGGCGCCGGCGTAGACCTTGAGCTTGCGGTACATCGCGCGGCCGAGCGGGTTCTTCGGCAGCATGCCCTTGACCGCGATCTCGATGACGCGCTCCGGGTGGCGCTCAAGCGCCTGGCCCAGGGTCTCGGTCTTGAGGTTGCCGATGTAGCCGGTGAAGCGGTGGTACTTCTTGTCGGCGAGCTTGTTGCCCGTGACGGCAATCTTCTCGGCGTTGATGACCACTAGGTAATCGCCGGTGTCGACGTGCGGGGTGTAGACCGGCTTGTGCTTGCCGCGGAGGCGGTGGGCGAGCTCGGCGGCGAGGCGGCCGAGGGTCTTGCCGGTGGCGTCGACGAGGTACCAGTCACGCTGGACGGTCTCGTTCTTGGCGGTGAATGTCTTCATGACTGGTCTTCTATGGGTACCTGGTCGGGCTGATTCCGGGTGCGTGTCCCGCAAGGGACGGACCGGAACTTTGCCGCGCGTTTGGCGCGCCGCGTGCAACTGCGGAACGAAAGAGGCGGAATGATAGCGGGACTCGCGGGACACCGCAAGCCACCGGACCGCCCATGCTAGCATCGCCGCATGCCCCACGCCACGCCCGCTCAGGCTTCCCCGCAGGCCGGGCCGGGCTCGGATGAAGTCGTGGCGCTGGCGGACCGCTGCGTCCAGTGCGGGTTGTGCCTGCCGGTCTGCCCGACCTACACCCACGACCGGCTTGAGCCGGAATCCCCGCGCGGCCGGATCGCGCTGGCGCGGACCTGGGCGCTGGGGGCGGTCGAATCCACGCCCGTCGGCGACCTCCACCTGGACCACTGTTTGGGCTGCCGCAACTGCGAGGCGGTCTGCCCGGCCGGAGTCGAATACGGCGCGTTGCTGAACCTGGCCCGCGTGCAGCAGCGTGCCCGCCGCGGCACGAACCTGCGCCAGCGTGGGGCCGAGTGGCTGGTCATGCGGCCGCGATTGCTGCGAGCACTGCTCCGGCTGTACCGCATCGCCTACCCGATCCTGCCGGCCGGCCTGCGCGCCCTGCCCCGTCCTCCGGCATGGACTCGCGCCGGGGCGACGCCGCCACTCGACGTACGCGGCGGTCACCGCGTGGGGCTGTTCGTGGGTTGCGTCGCCGACCATTACGAAGCTGCCGCACGCGACGCGCTGGCACGGCTGTGCGCCGCCGCGGGATTCGAGCTGGTGGCGCCGGCGTCGCAGGGTTGCTGCGGCAGCATGCATGTACACGCCGGCAACGCGACCGCGGCGAGCACGCTGGCCGCCCGCAACCGCGACGCGTTCGCCGATTGCACGACCGTGCTGACCCTGGCCAGTGGCTGCCATGAAGCGGTCGCGGCTTCGCTGGAGGTCGAAACAGTCGATGCGCTCACCTTCCTCGACGTGCACCGCGATCGCCTGCGCTTCGGCGAGCGGCGCGAGCGGGTCGCGCTGCACCTGCCATGCACCCAGCGCAACGTCGTCCGCTCGGTGCCCGCGCTGCGCAGGCTGCTGGCGGCGGTCCCCGGGCTGGAGGTGGTGGAGCTCGATGCCGGCAGCGGATGTTGCGGCGCCGCCGGCACGGCGATGCTGACCGACCCCACCCGCGCCGACGACTACCGCCGGCCACTGCTCGAACAGTTCGCCGCCAGCGGCGCGTCGCGACTGCTCAGCGCGAACATCGGCTGCCGGCTGCACCTGGGCAGCGGCAGTTCCGCGCAGGTGCTCCATCCGGTCGAGCTGCTGGCCGAGGCCCTGCTGCCGCTTGCACCGGACGATCATCGCGCCGGCCTAGAATTGCCCCGTCCCGTTCCGCCGAGTCGCCGCCCATGACCACCGCTTCCGCGCCCCGTCACCTGTCCCGGTTCGACCACTTGCTCGATGACGCGCAGCGCGCGCTTGAAACCGTGCTGGGTGCGCCGGTCGCCGAACGGCCGAACCCGGGTGCCGGCGAGCCGGACATCGTCATGGACGAACCCGATCGCCGGCATGCCGCCGGCCTGATGCGCATCAACCACGTTGGTGAGGTCTGCGCGCAAGCGCTGTACTGCGGGCAGGCGGCCGTCGCCCGCGACGAGGCCACCCGCGCGCACCTGCTGGAAGCGGCGCAGGAAGAGACCGACCACTTGGCCTGGTGCGCCGAGCGCCTGCGCGAGCTCGACAGCCGCCCCAGCCTGCTCAACCCGCTGTGGTACGGCGGCAGCTTCGCGATCGGCGCGCTGGCGGGTTTGCGCGGGGACGGCTGGAACCTCGGCTTCGTGGTCGAGACCGAACGCCAGGTCGAGGCCCACATCGACGAGCACCTGGCCTCGCTGCCCGGCGACGACCACCGCAGCCGCGCGATCCTTGGGGTAATGAAGGCCGACGAGGCCCGGCACGCCGACAACGCCGAGGCGGCGGGCGCACGGATCCTGCCGTTTCCGGTCCCGCGACTGATGGCCGCCGCGTCAAAGCTGATGAAGACGGTCGCCTACCGGCTCTGAGCCGGAACCGGGCATTTTTGTAGGAGCGGCTTCAGCCGCGATCGGATCGCCGACAGCGTGCACCGGCCCCACGATCGCGGGTCAAGCCGCTCCTACCCAAACGGACTCACGCGGCAACAAAAAAGGCCGACGTTTGCCGGCCTTCTTGCACCATGCGGCGACGGCCGACCTCAGTCGACCAGGTTGCGCCCGTGGTACAGCTCCTCGATCTCGCGCTTGAGCCGTGCCTCGATCTTCATGCGCTCCTTGAACGACAGGTTCCGCGCCTTCTCCTCGAACAGGTAGCGGTCGAGGTCGAACTCCTTCAGGTGCATCTTGGTGTGGTAGATGTTTTCCTGGTAGACGTTCACGTCGAGCATCTCGTAGCGCGACTTGATGTTCTTGGCCAGGTAGTCCTGGATCGAGTTGATCTTGTGGTCGATGTAGTGCTTCCGGCCCTTGATGTCGCGGGTGAAGCCACGCACGCGATAGTCCATCACCACGATGTCGGACTCGAGCGACTCGATCAGGTAGTTGAGTGCCTTCAGCGGCGAGATCACGCCGCAGGTGGCCACGTCGATGTCGGCGCGGAAGGTCGCGATGCCATTGTCCGGGTGGGTCTCCGGATACGTGTGCACGGTGATGTGCGACTTGTCCATGTGCGCGACCACCGCATCGGAGATCACGCCCTTGGCGTCTTTCTTGTCGATCACCGGCTCCTCGGAGATGAGGATGGTCACCGATGCGCCCTGCGGGTCGTAGTCCTGCCGCGCGATGTTGAGGATGTTGGCGCCGATGATGTCCGCCACGTCCGTCAGGATCTGGGTCAGGCGGTCGGCGTTGTAGGCCTCGTCGATGTACTCGATGTAGCGCTGCCGCTCATCCTCGGAGGCGGCGAAGCAGACATCGTAGATGTTGAACGAGAGCGCCTTGGTGAGGTTGTTGAATCCCTGCAACCTGAGGCGCGGCAACGGCTTGACCACGGCATTTCCCGATAGGGCGAACAGGCGGCGATTATGGGGCAATCGGGCGTAATGGGAAAATGACCGCACAGCGCGAGCTGTCCCGCAGTGGCAGGATTTGCCTCACGGCGCCACTTCGACCTAAGCTCGCTCGAATATTCAGGTTTCACTCACATGTCCGCCAATCCGGTAGTTCCCTTGACTGCACTGAGCCGAACCAACAGCCCGCTGATGCCCGACGGGGCCGTGATCGAACGCTTCCTGGCCCACTGCCACCGCCGGCGCTACCCCTCGCGCACCGACGTGTTCCGCCCGGGCGACCCGGCCAGCACGCTGTATTACGTGGTGGCGGGATCGGTCAGCATCATCACCGAGGAAGACGACGGCCGCGAGCTGGTGCTTGGCTACTTCGGGCCCGGCGAGTTCGTCGGCGAGCTGGGCTTGTTCATCGAGAACGACCAGCGCGAAGTGATCCTGCGCACCCGCACCCCGTGCGAGCTGGCCGAGATCGGCCACGAGCGCTTCTACGACCTGCTGCTGTCGCGCCTGGCCCCGGACGCACCAAAGCTGCTGTACGCGATCGGCGCGCAGATCTCGCGCCGGCTGCTCGACACCAGCAGGAAAGCCGGGCGCCTGGCCTTCCTGGACGTCACCGACCGGATCGTGCGGGCGCTGCACGACCTGGCCAAGGAGCCGGAGGCGATGAGCCACCCGGACGGCACCCAGTTGCGGGTGTCGCGCCAGGAACTGTCGCGGCTGGTGGGTTGCTCGCGCGAGATGGCCGGGCGCGTGCTCAAGAAGCTGCAGGCCGATGGCAAGCTGCATGCACGCGGCAAGACGGTGGTGCTGTACGGCACGCGCTGAGGCGCGGCAGGCATCACGATCGTGGGCGGCCTTCGGGTCGCCCGTTTTGTTTTGTGGCTTCTACGAACCGTGCGGCAGGTCGGCGGCCGGGGCGTCGCCGGCACGGCCGGGGCAGCCCCAGTTGAGGATTGGCGTGCCGGGCGGGAGTTCCTGCCGGAACGTCTCGACCCCGTCGGCCTTCGGGTTCACCACCACCGGCGAGGCGGCCGCGCGCAGCAGCGGCAGGTCGGCGGTGCTGTCGGAATAAGCGATCGCGACCGGCGCGGTGAAGCCGGCCTCGCGCAGCATCCTCATCTTCATCTCGTTGTGGCAGTGGCGTGTGGCCACCACCGCGCCGAACCGCGGGCCGACCTCGGTGCCGACGACCGGCACGTCTTCGTGGGCAACGAACGCGAGGATCGCGCGGGCCAGTTCGGGCGGCGCGCCGGTGGCGATCACCACCTGGTCGCCGTCGACCCGGTGCCGGTGCAGCACCTCCAGCGCGAACGGCAGCAGCCGCTGGCGGATCCCGTCGGCGTGCAGCGGCACGTAGCGGTCGATCAGCGCGTCCAGGTCGCGGCGCCGGTGGAAGCCGACCGTGCCGGCCCAGACGAAGCCCGAGATGCCGACCCGGCGCGTGGGCAGGAACGCGATCATGGGGCCGAACACCGGCGCGATCAGCAGCGCCAGCAGCGTCCGCCACCAGGCGCGGCGGACCAGCCACTTGAACAGGTGGCCGCCCGAGTCGCCGTTGTAGAGCGTGTGGTCGAAGTCGAATACCACCAGCGGCGCATCATTGCGGGCGGGCGGGTAGTCCTTGCGCGGACCCGGGCCGGCGGTGCTCATCGCACGAACAGCCGTTGCAGGGCGGCGCCGGGATCGGCCTCGCGCATGAACGATTCACCGATCAGGAACGTCTCCACGCCGGCCTCGCGCAGCCGGGCAACGTCCGCGGCGGTGGCGATGCCGCTCTCGGTGACCAGCGTGCGGTCCGGCGGGACCGCCTGCCTCAGCTCGAGGGTGGTATCGAGCGAGACATCGAACGTGCGCAGGTTGCGGTTGTTGACGCCGATCAGCTCGCAGTCGGTCTGCAGCGCGCGCTCTAGCTCGTCGATGTCGTGCACCTCGACCAGCACGTCCATGCCCAGTTCGTGCGCAAGGTTGGCCATCTCCACCAGCGGCGCGTCCTCCAGCGCGGCGACGATCAGCAGGATGCAGTCGGCGCCGATCATGCGCGCCTCGTACACCTGGTACGGGTCGACGATGAAGTCCTTGCGCAGCACCGGCAACGCGCAGGCTCCGCGCGCCTCGCCCAGGTAGCGGTTGCTGCCCTGGAAGAAGTCGACGTCGGTGAGCACCGACAGGCAGGCGGCGCCGCAGGCCTCGTAGCTGCGGGCGATCGCGGCGGGGTCGAAATCGGGCCGGATCAGCCCCTTGGACGGGCTCGCTTTCTTGACCTCGGCGATGACCGCCGCCTCGCCACTGGCGTGCTTGCGGCGGATCGCCTCGACGAAGCCGCGCGCCGGCGGCTGTCCGGCGGCGCGGTTGCGGACGCTGTCGAGCGAGCGGATGCGGCTGCGCTGCTCCACCTCCTCGTGCTTGCGGGCGAGGATGCGCTGGAGGATGTCGGTCATGCGGCTATTGTCCCGCGAGTTCGCGCGTGGTGGCGACGAACTCGTCAAGCTTCGCCCGCGCCGCGCCCGAGGCGATCGCCTTGCGCGCGCGGTCGATGCCGTCGGCGATGTCCTCGGCCACGCCCGCTACGTACAGCGCCGCGCCCGCGTTGAGCGCGACGATCTCGCGCGGCAGCCCGTCGACGTTCTCCAGCGCCTGCAGCACCATCGCCTTCGACTCGGCCGGGCCGGACACCTGCAGGTTGCGGCTGGCCGCCATGGCGATGCCGAAATCCTCGGGGTGCACCTCGTACTCGCGGACCCGGCCGTCGCGCAGCTCGCCGACCAGCGAGCCGGCGCCCAGCGACAGCTCGTCCATGCCGTCGCGGCCCCACACCACCAGCGCGCGCTCGGCGCCGAGCTCCTCCAGCACGCGCACCTGGATGCCGACCAGGTCGGGGTGGAACACGCCCATCAGCACCGCCGGCGCATCTGCGGGGTTGGTCAGCGGACCGAGGATGTTGAATATCGTGCGCACGCCCATCTCGCGCCGCACTGGCGCCACTGCCTTCATCGCCGGATGGTGCAGCGGCGCATACATGAAGCCGATCCCGGTGCGGTCGATGCATCGCGCGACGAGCTCCGGCGCCAGTTCGATCGACGCCCCCAGCGCTTCGAATGCATCGGCGCTGCCCGAGCTGGACGACACGCTGCGGCCGCCGTGCTTGGCCACCCGGCCGCCAGCGGCCGCGATCACGAACGTACTCGCAGTGGAAATGTTGAAGGTGTTGGCGCCGTCGCCGCCGGTGCCGACGATGTCGACCAGGTGCCGGCGATCGGCCACCTCGACCGGACGCGCGAACTCGCGCATCACCCGCGCCGCGCCGGCGATCTCGCCGATGGTCTCCTTCTTGACCCGCAGCCCGGTGAGGATCGCCGCGGTCATCGTCGGGCTGACCTCGCCGCGCATGATCTGGCGCATCAGCTCGACCATCTCGTCATGGAAGATCTCGCGGTGCTCGATCGTGCGCTGCAGGGCTTCCTGGGGGGTGATGGGCATGGGTGGGGTCTCTGAAAGCTGGAGCTGGAACGGGTGTCGGATGGAGGTCCTGTAGGAGCGACGCAAGTCGCGACCTGTACATCGCCTCACGCGTTCGGCGGGTCGCGACTTGCGTCGCTCCTGCATGGAATGGCGCTGCGCTGCCTCAACGCTCGAGGAAATTCCTGAGCAACGCATGGCCATGCTCGGTGAGGATCGACTCGGGATGGAACTGCACGCCCTCGACCGGATGCTCGCGGTGGCGCAGGCCCATGATCTCGTCGAAAACGGGCGCGTCGCCGTCGCCGGCAGCGTCCTCGGTCCACGCGGTGACCTCCAGGCAATCGGGCACGCTGTCGCGCGCGACCACCAGCGAGTGGTAGCGGGTCGCCTCGTAGCCGTCGGGCAGGCCGGCGAACACGCCACGCCCGCGGTGGCGGATCGGCGAAGTCTTGCCGTGCATGATCCGCTTGGCCCGCACCACGTCGCCGCCGTAGGCCTGGCCGATCGCCTGGTGGCCGAGGCAAACGCCGAGGATCGGCACGCGCGCGCCAAGGCGCTCGATCACCGCCAGCGAGACGCCCGCCTCGTTCGGCGTGCACGGGCCCGGCGATATCACGATCCGCTCGGGTGCCAGCGCTTCGATCTGCGCCACGCCCAGCTCGTCGTTGCGGACCACCTTCACCTCGGCCCCGAGCACCTGCAGGTACTGCACGAGGTTGAAGGTGAAGCTGTCGTAGTTGTCGATCATCAGCAGCACGTCACAGCCCCCGCGCCGCTTCGGCGACCGCGCGGAACAGCGCACGTCCCTTGTTCATGGTCTCGTCCCATTCCCTGGCGGGGTCGGAGTCGTACACGATGCCCGCGCCGGCCTGCACGTGCAGGCGGCCGTCCTGGATTACCGCGGTGCGGATCGCGATCGCCATGTCGGCGTCGCCGTGCCAGCCCAGGTAGCCGATGCAGCCGGCGTAGACGTTGCGCTTGACCGGCTCCAGCTCGCGGATGACCTCGAGCGCGCGGATCTTGGGCGCGCCACTGACGGTGCCCGCCGGGAAGGTCGCGCGCAGCACGTCGGCGTAGCTCATGCCGTCCTTCAGGGTGCCGGTGACCTCGCTGACGATGTGCATCACGTGGCTGTAGCGCTCGATGACGAACTGCTCGCCGACCTCGACCGTGCCCGCCTCGCTGACCCGGCCGACATCGTTGCGGCCCAGGTCGATGAGCATCAGGTGCTCGGCGCGCTCCTTGGGGTCGGCCAGCAGCTCGGCCTCCAGCGCGCTGTCCTGTTCGGGCGTGTCGCCACGCGGGCGGGTGCCGGCGATCGGGCGCACGGTGACCGTGCCGCGCCCGTCGGCATCGTGCTGCAGGCGCACCAGGATCTCCGGCGAGGAGCCGACCACTTGCATCTCGCCGACGTCCAGGAAATACATGTACGGCGACGGATTCAGCGCGCGCAGGGCGCGGTAGACATCGACCGGGCGCGCCTTGAACGGCACCGAGAGCCGCTGGCTCAGCACCACCTGGAAGATGTCTCCGGCGCGGATGTACTCCTTCGACCGCTCGACCGCGGCGATGAAGCCCTCGCGGGTGAAGCCGGAGACGAAGTCGGCTTCGTCCAGCCCGGCGGGGTCCAGCGTCTCTGGGTACGCCGCGCCGGTGCGCAACCGGTGCACCAGCTGGTCGAGGCGTCGGTTGGCGCGCGCGTAGGCCTGCGGCTCGGCCGGGTCGGCGTGGACGATCAGGTACAGCCGGCCCTTGAGGTTGTCGAACACGGCCAGCTGTTCGGACTGCATCAGCAGGATGTCGGGCGTGCCCAGCTCGTCGGGCTTTGCCTCACCGTCGGGACCGGTACCCGCCAGCCGTGGCTCGATGAAACCGACGCACTCGAAACCGAACCAGCCGACCAGGCCGCCGGTGAAGCCCGGCAGCCCCTCGATCGCCGGCACCGAGTGCAGCGTGCGCAGGCGCTCGACCTCGGCGAACGGATCGGCGACCTCGCGTGCATCGACCAGCTCGCCGTGCTCGGTGACGTACAGGGTGTGCCCGGCGAACGCGTACACGCGGGTCGCCGGCAGGCCGATGATCGAGTAGCGGCCGAACCGCTCGCCGCCCTCCACCGATTCGAACAGGTAGGTGTGCGGACCGTCGGCGAGCTTGAGGTAGACCGACAGCGGGGTGTCGAGGTCGGAATGGACCTCGCGCACGACCGGGATGCGGGTGTGGCCGTCAGCGGCCTGCTGGCGGAAGCGCTCGAGTTGCGGATCGGGCGTGGCGTCGGACGATGTCATGCGGCATTTCCTGGGGATGCGACGGGGCGTGGACGGTGGTGGCAAGCCACCATCGCCAACCCGTGTCGGCCATGCAGGAACGCGGATCTGCCCGGAAAATCATCGGCGCAGTCTACGCGACCACGAGCCCGGGCGGGGCCACCGGCGCGTCATCGGATTGCGGCAGCGGGTTGCCCGGTGGGCGCAGTAGCGGGCAGGCGGGCGGCAGGTGCATGCGCACGCGACGGGCCACGCAGGCGACGTGGAAGCGGCTGGACTCGACCGGCTCGCCATCGAGGTTGAGCGTGAACGGCTCCGGCGCCTCGATCTCCACCCACGGCAGCTGCCGGCGCACCGCGACGCGCTCGAGCGCGGCGTGCTTGCCCTCGGACAGCAGCGCGCCCAGGGTGCTGCCGACCTCGCCCTCGAGCTCGGGGACGATGGTCAGGTCGAGCAGGTCGTCGTCGACCACCGCATCCGGGCATAGGGCCTGGCCGCCACCGGCCTGCCGGCCGTTGCCGATGCCCAGCGCGATGAACCCGCCCTCCCAGCGGAACGGCTGGCCCGTGCGGTCGGTCGCGCTGATGCGCGCCTGGATCGGATCGATCCGGCCGAGCCGGGCGATGCCGGTGATCAGGTAGGCCAGGCCGCCGAGCATCTTCTTCATGCCTTCGTCGGTCTCGACCGTCACCTGGGTGCCGAATCCGCCGCTGGCGACATTGGCGCACCAGTGCACGTTGCCGGGGCTCTCGATGCGCAGGAGGTCGATTGCGTGGGCGGTGCCGGTGCGCACCAGCTCCAGCGCGGCCGCGGCCTCGAGCGGGATCTGCGCGGCGACGGCGAAATCGTTGGCGGTGCCCATCGGCACCAGCGCCAGGCTCGGCAGTGCGTCAGCGTCCTCGTCGCGGTGGGCGAGCGTGGTGGCCACCTCGCTGAGGGTCCCGTCACCGCCGGCGGCGATCACCGTGTCGACCCCGTCGGCCAGCGCCTCGGCGACGTAGCGCTCGGCATCGCCCGACTCCCAGGTGACACGGACGCTGAGGTTGATGCCCTGGCCGCGCATGGACTCGACCGCCTCGCGCAACGCCACGTCGCCGGCCGATTTGCCGTTGAGGATCAGCCGCCAGCGCGGGCCGGTGGACGTCTCGGGTTCGCTCATGCGGCGAGGCTAGCAGCGCATCCCGGCGGACGAAGTGAAGCCGGCAGCCGAGGGACTAGCCCCGCGCGGCGGCGACCGCGGCCTTCATCCTGGACACCACGTCGGCGTAGTCGCCGGCGTTGAAGATCGCCGACCCGGCGACGAAGGTGTCCGCCCCCGCCGCGGCGATCTCGCCGATGTTGTCGACCTTCACCCCGCCGTCGATCTCCAGCCGGATCGGCCGCCCGCTGGCGTCGATCCGCTCGCGCACGCGGCGCAGCTTGTCCAGCGTGGAGGGGATGAAGGCCTGCCCGCCGAAACCGGGATTCACCGACATCAGCAGCACCATGTCGAGCTCGTCGAGCACGTAGTCGAGCACCTCCACCGGCGTGCCCGGGTTGAGCACCAGTCCGGCCTTGCAGCCGTGCGACTTGATCAGCTGCACGGTGCGGTGGACGTGCCGGCTGGCCTCGGGGTGGAAGCTGATCAGCGACGCGCCGGCCTTGGCGAAGTCCGGCACGATGCGGTCGACCGGCTCCACCATCAGGTGGACGTCGATCGGCGCGGTGACCCCGTGTTTCCTCAGGGCTTCGCAGACCAGCGGGCCGATCGTCAGGTTGGGCACGTAATGGTTGTCCATCACGTCGAAATGCACCCAGTCGGCGCCGGCGCGGAGGACGTTGTCGACCTCCTCGCCAAGGCGGGCGAAGTCGGCCGAGAGGATGGACGGGGCGATGACGGTCGGTTGCATGGTGGCCTCGGTGGTCCGTAGGAGCGACGTCAGTCGCGAACGCGGCGCAGACCGGACGTTCGGGTCGCGACTGGCGTCGCTCCTACAACAAAGGGATGCGCGGGCTCACTTGCGCCCACGCAGCGTCTTGATCCGGTCGTAGGCGCGGTTGATCTCGCGCGCACGGGTTTCAGCCTGCTGGCGCAGTTCGGTGGCGGCGCCGGCGACACGATCCGGGTGGTACTGGCCGATCAGCCGGCGGTAGGCGCGGTCGACCTCCTCGTCGGGCGAGTCGGAAGTCAGGCCGAGCACCGCGTAGGGGTCGTCGCGCCGGAGCCGGAACCAGTCCGCATCGAAGGCATGGCCGACCAGCAGGCCGATCAGCGCACCCAGCAGCGGGTTGACGCGCAGCAGCGCGGCACCGGCGAACACTCCCAGCAATTTGCCGTACCAGCGCCCCATCGGCTCTCCCGTCGCGTTGCCGGCGCACCCACGCCCGGCGAGGCCTGCCAGTCTACCTGCAGCCGGCGCCGGGCCGGCGTACACTGCCCGGCCCCGTCGCGCACGCGCGCGACCACCGGTGCGGATTGCGACGGCGGGACCCGTGCCACGCGTGCCATCCAGGGATCCGATGTTGTCCACCACCGTGCTCCGACCCGCGCTCTCCGAATCCGACCTGCCCGGCCTGCCGCTGCGCCACCGCGGCAAGGTCCGGGACGTCTTCGACCTGCCGCACGACCGCCTGCCGGCGGGCACGCCGCCCGGGGACTACCTGCTGATGGTCGCCACCGACCGGCTCAGCGCGTTCGACGTGGTGCTGCCCGACCCGATCCCCGGCAAGGGCGAGATGCTCTGCCAGATCAGCAACTTCTGGTTCGCGCGGACCGACCACATCGTCGCCAACCACCTGACCGGCATCGATGTCGCCGCGGTGCTGCCCGACGGGGTCGATCCGGCACCGTACCTGCGGCGCGCGGTGGTCACCAAGCGCCTCAAGCCGGTGCCGATCGAGTGCATCGCGCGCGGCTACGTGATCGGCAGCGGCTGGAAGGACTACCAGCGCACCGGCCGGATCAGCGGCATCGCCCTGCCCGACGGCCTGCGCCAGGCGCAGCAGCTGGAAGAACCGATCTTCACCCCGTCGACCAAGGCCGCCGTCGGCGACCACGACGAGAACATCGACTTCGACACCGCCGTGCGGCTGTGCGGCGCCGAGCTGGCCGAAGCCGTGCGCGACGCCACCCTGCGCCTGTACCGCTATGCCGCCAGCTACGCGGCCGAGCGCGGGATCCTGCTGGCCGACACCAAGTTCGAGTTCGGCACCGACGCCGATGGCCGGCTGTACGTCATGGACGAGATGCTGACGCCGGACTCCTCGCGCTACTGGCCGGCCGACGAGTACCGGGTCGGCACCAGCCCGCCGAGCTACGACAAGCAGATCGTGCGCGACTACCTGGAGACGCTCGACTGGGACAAGACGCCGCCGGGTCCGCGCCTGCCGTCCGAAGTGATCGAGCGCACCCGCGCGCGCTATGCCGATGCGCTGTGGAAGCTGGCCGGGATCGGCACGGACTGACATGGCCACCGCCCACCGCCCGATCGACCGCTGGTTCGCGAGCTACTCCGGCGACCACCGCAACGGCACCAACCAGCTGATCCACGTGGTCTGCGTGCCGGCGATCGTGTGGAGCATCATCGCGCTGCTGTGGTGCATCCCTGCGCCGGGCACCTGGTTCCGGGCCGGCTTCTGGGCGGCGCTGCCGATGTTCGCGGCCACGTTGTTCTATTACCGCCAGTCGCGCCCGCTCGGGCTCGGCATGCTGGCGATGTTCGTGCTGATGGCGCTGTCGTGCCGCGCGATCCATGACGCCTGGGGCACCGCGCCGCTGCTGTGGACGGGGGTGGCGGTGTTCGTGGTGGCGTGGATCGGGCAGTTCCTCGGCCACCGGATCGAGGGCCGCCGGCCGAGCTTCCTGACCGACCTGACCTACCTGCTGATCGGCCCCGCGTGGGTGCTGGCCAAGCTGTACCGCCGGCTCGGCTGGTCCTACTGACCCGTGTCGCCGCGCGACATCGCCCTGGTGCTGCTGGTCTGCGTGGCCTGGGCCGGCAACTTCCTGACCTCCGCCTACGCGCTGCGCGAGATCCCGCCGTTCCTGTTCACCGCGCTGCGGTTCATCGCACTCGGGCTGCCGCTGCTGTTCTGGCTCAAGCGTCCGGCGCCCGGCCAATGGCCGCGCCTGTTGGCGGTGTGCGTGTGCCTGGGTGTGCTGCACTTCGGCCTGAGTTTCGTCGCGCTGAAGATGGCCGGCGACCTGTCCTCGCCCGCCATCGTCGTCCAGAGCTACATCCCGATGACCGCGCTGCTGGCGTGGCTGGTGCTGGGCGAGAAGTTCGCCTGGCGCACCGGCCTGGCGATTGCGGTGAGCTTCGGCGGCGTGCTGGTGCTCGGGTTCGACCCGCTGGTGCTGGACGACCCACTGGCGCTGGCCTTCATGCTGCTGGCCGCGCTGTTCCTGGCGGTCGGCACGGTGCTGATGAAGGGCCTGCTCGGGCTGGATGCGTTCGCGATGCAGGGCTGGACGGCACTGGTGGCGACATTCCCGCTGCTGGCCATCAGCGCGTGGCTGGAGCCGGGCGCGCTGGCGGCATTGCCATCGGCCAGCTGGGTGGCGTGGGTCGGGGTGGCGTATGCGGCGTTCATATCGTCGCTGCTCGGCCACGGCCTTTACTACGTGCTGGTGCAGAAGCATCCGGTCGCCCAGGTCACCCCGTGGCTGCTGCTGGTGCCGGTGCTCGCGGTCGGGCTGGGCATCGCGTTCTGGGGCGACCGTCCGGGGCCACGGCTGTTCATCGGCGGCGCGATGGTGCTGGGCGGCGTGCTCGGCGTCGCGCTGCGGGCGCTGCAGAAAGCACGGTCGTTGCCGCCGACGCGGGAAGTCTGAGCCGGCGCGGTCAGTCGCGCGTAAACATGGCCCGCTCTGGCCGGAACGGCCGCGGCGCATAGCCGAAGTCCCGTGCGGCGGGCGCGGCATCGAACACCAGGTCCTGGCGCATCCGGTCGATGGCGGCGTCGCCGAGCCCACTCGCGCGGCCGGTGCGCCGCGCCAGCCACAGCGCC
>NZ_JBJXHK010000044.1:0-18368 GCF_046638635.1 Lysobacter zhanggongensis | reverse complement strand
CGCTGGCGATGCGCCCGGGGCCGGCCGGCCGACCCGATGGGATGCGGGCCGGTGACACCGGACCCGGCGAACCGTTGGCGGTGGCCGAGGCCGAAGCGCTGCCGGCCTGACCCGCTGATTCCCGTCCGCCGTGCGGTCGCAGCCGCCTACGCGGCCTGCGACTGCTTCGGCACGTCGGCGTGCCGCGCCTGGCCGTCGCCACGCACCACGTAGCGCTCGATGGTCAGCGACTCCAGCCCCATCGGGCCGTAGGCGTGCAGGCGGGTGGTCGAGATGCCGATCTCGGCGCCCAGCCCCAACTCCCCACCGTCGTTGAAGCGCGACGACGCGTTGACCACCACCGCCGAGCTGCGGATCTCGCGCACGAATCGATCGATCGCCGCCGGATCGATGCTGCAGATGACCTCGGTGTGGTCGGACGTGTGCCGCTGGATGTGGCCGATGGCCTCGTCGATCGAGTCGACAACCCGCACTGCAAGGATCGGCGCCAGGAACTCGGCGGCATAGTCGTCCTCGCTCGCGGGGGCGGCTGCGGGGAACAGCGCGCGGGTGCGGTCGCAGCCCCGGATCTCGGCGCCGCGCGCCTGCAGTTCCGACAGCGCCTCGAGCAGCCAGCCTTCGGCGATGTCGGCATGCACCAGCATCGTCTCAAGCGAGTTGCACACGCCGGGCCGCGACAGCTTGCCGTCGATTGCCAGCCGCAGCGCGAGCGCGGGCTCGGCCGCGCGGTCGACATAAAGGTGGCAGACGCCCTTGTAGTGCTTGATCACCGGCACCCGCGCGTTCTCGGCGACGAAACGGATCAGGCGCTCGCCGCCCCTCGGAATCGCCAGGTCGACCAGGTCGGTCAGCTGGAGCAGCTCGAGCACGTGTTCGCGCGCGGTGTCCTCCACCAGCGCGACGGCCTCTGCCGGCAGGCCGTGGTCGGCCAGTGCGCGGTGCAGGCAGCGGGCGATGGCGATGTTGCTGTCGCGCGCCTCCGAACCGCCGCGCAGCAGTACCGCGTTGCCTGCGCGCAGGCACAGCGCCGCGGCATCGGCGGTCACGTTTGGGCGGGCCTCGTAGATCATCGCGATCAGGCCCAGCGGGATCCGCACCTTCTCGACCACCAGCCCATTGGGCCGGGTCTCGCGACGGGTGACCTGGCCGACGGGGTCGGGCAGCGCGGCCACTTCGCGGATCGCGGCGACGATGCCGTCAATCCGGCCGTNGTTTGGGCGGGCCTCGTAGATCATCGCGATCAGGCCCAGCGGGATCCGCACCTTCTCGACCACCAGCCCATTGGGCCGGGTCTCGCGACGGGTGACCTGGCCGACGGGGTCGGGCAGCGCGGCCACTTCGCGGATCGCGGCGACGATGCCGTCAATCCGGCCGTCGTCTAGCTTGAGCCGGTCGAGCATGGCGCCGGTGGTGCCGTTGTCGTGGGCGCGCGACATGTCGCTGGCGTTGGCCTCGAGGATGCCGGCGCGGCCGGCGTCGACCGCGTCGGCCATGGCCGACAGCAGCCCGGCGCGCCCGGCGTCGTCAAGACTGGCGATGGCAAGCGATGCGGCGCGCGCACGCTCGGCGAGTGAGCGGACGTAGCCGTTGTGCTGGTGGGTCATCAGAGTGTCTCCGTGAACAGTTCGGGGGTGGCGGCGGCGGCGGCGGGCGTCAGCAGGACGAGGTCGTCGCGACGGATCACCGATTCGCCGTTGTGGAAGCCGAGCACCGATTCGATGTCGCGGCTGTGGCAGCCGGCGATGCGTTCCAGGTGGGCCGAGTCGTACTGGACCAGGCCGCGGGCCAGGCGCCGGTGACCGCGCGCGGGCAGCACGTCGACCATCGCGTCGCGGCAGAAGTCGCCCTCGACCGAGACGATGCCGCCGGGCAGCAGCGAGGCGCCCTGCCCCGACAACGCCTCGGCGGCGCCTTCGTCGACGCGGATCGCGCCGCCGCTCGGCGGGGTATGCCGGAGCCAAAGTTTGCGCGCGACCAGCCGGTCGCCGTGCGCGGGGATGAAGGTGCCGCGCAGGCGGTCCTCGCCAAGTGCGGCGATGGTGTCGGCGTCGTGGCCGCAGAACAGCGCAGTGTCGATGCCGGCCGCCGCGGTCTTGGTGGCGGCCTCGAGCTTGGTGTACATGCCACCGGTACCGAGCGAGCCCGCGCCGCCCTGCGCCATCAGCATGACCTCCGGCGTGATCTCCTCGATCCGGGGCACCGGGCGCGCGTCGGGGTCGTGCACCGGGTGGCCGGTGTACAGGCCGGCGGTGTCGGTGGCAATCAGCAGCACGTCGGCTTCGACCAGAGTCGCGACCACCGCAGCCAGGTTGTCGTTGTCGCCGAGCTTGAGCTCGTCGATGGCGACGGTGTCGTTCTCGTTGACGATGGGCAGCGCGCCGATCCGCAGCAACTCGCGCAACGTCGCACGGGCGTTGAGGTATCGACGGCGGTTGCGCAGGTCATCGTGGCTCAGGAGCACCTGCGCGACCGGCTGCTCCACCAATCCCTGCCAGAGCGCCAGCATCGGGGTCTGCCCGACCGCGGCGAGCGCCTGCCGCTGCGCAAGCCCGACGCCGTTGCTCGCTATCACCCCGCGGCCGGCGGCCACCGCGCCTGAAGACACCAGCAGCACCTCGCGGCCCTGGTCGCGGAAGCGCGCGATCAGGTTGGCCAGCGCGGCGGCATTGCGCTTGCCCAGCCCGCCCTTGCCGTCGGTGAGCAGGCTGCTGCCAACCTTGAGCACTGCGCGCTGCCAGCGCGGCATCGCCTGCTCGGGAAAAGTCGTGTGGGCGGTGGTGGCGGTCTTGGGTACGGCAGTCATCGCGAACGTGGTTCTCCTGTGGGTGCGGAACGCGCATGTGCGTGACATGGCGAGGGATCAGGAGAACAGCCGACCGGCAATGGGCGATGTGGGAACACGGTCCCGGTGCCCGGCGATGCGGATATGGATTGCCCCGGAAGTTGCGGTGTGCAGGCACGAAGGCCATGGCGCCGCGGCGGCGTACGTGCGGATCGGAAGCGATCGGCGGGCCTGCAGGCCAGGCCCCGGCGACGTACATACGGGACAACGGCGTTACGTGCACCAACGCCGGAAGCTGTACTCGAAAGCGTGAAAGCCTAGCATTTTCAAGGCTTCCAGGCCAACCCGGGGTTCAGGCGAGGGTTGGTTGAAGGAGGTCGCGCGCGCTTCTTTCGCGCATGTCGGCGGACCCGGGAGCGCTGCTTTGATCCTCAGGCAAGCCCGTCCAGTCGACCGTGGAGGATCTCCAGCCGCAGGTCCCCCGCGGCCCCCGGAGACACGCGTGCCGCGAGGCTCGCAGCCGGGTCGCCGGCCGCCCACCGCGCCGGATCGGCGGCCTGCCGATAGGCGTCGCGGAATGGCAACCCGTCGCGCGCGAGGTCGACGGCAAGGTCGGTCGCGTACATCGACGGATCGAGCGCGGCGCGCATCGCGTCGGTGTTCCACTCCAGGTTGCGCAACAGGTCCGGAAGCAGCGACAGCGCGCCCAGCCCGCGTCCGAACGCGTGGAAGATCGCGCCCTTGGAGAACTGCAGGTCGCGGTGGTAACCCGACGGCAGCGACAGCAGGTGTTCGATCTCCGCCCTGCCCGCAGCGACGCTGGCATAGCTGGCGCGCATCAGCTCGATCACGTCGGGGTTGCGCTTGTTCGGCATGATCGAGCTGCCGGTGGTGTACTGGGCCGGCAACGCGACGAAGCCGAACTCGGCGCTGGTGAACAGACTGAGGTCCCACGCCAGCCGGCGGAGGTCGAGCACGGCGCTGGCCAGGGCCTCGGTCGCGGCCAGCTCGAACTTGCCGCGCGACAGTTGCGCATAGGTCGCCGCCACCTGCATGCGCCCGAACCCGAGCGCGGCGGTGGTGTGGTCGCGGTCCAGCGGCAGGTTGACGCCATAGCCGGCCGCGCTGCCGAGCGGGTTGGCGTCCACCCACGCCAGAGTGTCGCGCGCGCGGGTCGCGTTGTCGATGAATCCTTCGGCCCACGCCGCCCACCACATGCCGAGCGACGAGGCCACGGCGCGCTGCAGGTGCGTGTAGCCGGGCAACGGCACGTCGCGCTCGGCCGCGGCGCGCTCAAGTGCGACACCGGCCACGTCGCGGCAGAGTGCGTGCAGCGTGGCCAACCGATCCTTCAGCCAGAGGCGCGTTGCGACCAGCACCTGGTCGTTTCGGCTGCGCCCGGTGTGGATGCGCCGCCCGGTGTCGCCAAGTCGCTCCACCAGGCGCGCCTCGATCGCCGAGTGGCCGTCCTCGTAACGCGCGTCGAGCACGAAGTCGCCGGCATCGAAATCGGCGGCCAATGCGCCCAGTTCACGCTGGATCGCCTCGAGTTCGTCCGCCGACAGGATGCCGATGCGCTGCAGGCCTTCGGCGTGCGCGGCGCTTGCCTGGATGTCGAACGCGAAGAACTCGCGGTCCAGGATGACGTCGTCACCGGCACAGAACTGCTGGATGCGCTCGTCGACGCGGACGCCGGGCTTTTGCCAGAGCAGGTCGGTCATGTTGGTCTCGGGTGGTGGTCGGGGAACGTGGGGGCGAAGGTGGGGATAACCCGGTGCCTCGCATGGTGGTTGGGCTGCGTGGTCGCGACTTACGTCGCTCCTACAGGGGGTCGTGCCTGTGTAGGAGCGACGTAAGTCGCGATGGAAGTCGGGCAACGGTGCACCCGATCGCGGCTGAAGCCGCTCCTACAGAGGGCTTGGGGCGTCAATGCGGGATGCCGGTGAGCTCGGGCAGGCCGAAGGCGAGGTTGAGGTTCTGCAGCGCCTGGGTCGCCGCGCCCTTGAGCAGGTTGTCCTCGGTGGCGACCACGACGAGCCGCCGGCCATCGTCCGACAGCGTGAAACCACCGATCTCGACGTGGTGGCGACCGGCGATGGCGCTGACCCACGGCGCCTCGTCCTGCACCTGCACCAGTGGCTCGCCGGCATAGCGGCCGCGGTAGCGGGCAAGCACTTCCTCGCGCGTGAACGAACGCGCCAGGTGCAGGTTGGCGGTGACGGTGATCCCGCGGAAATGGGGTGCCACGTGCGGCATGAACTCCACCGGGTGGCCAAGTCGGCTGGACACCTCGCGCTCGTGCACGTGCCCGGTGAGTGCATACGGCATCAGGTTGTCGCGCAGCTTGTCGGGATCATTGCGGTCGGACGGGGTGGTGCCGGCGCCCGAATGCCCGGACACGCCGAAGCACTGCACCGGGCCTTCAACCGCATCCAGCATCGGAGTGACCGCCAGTTGCATCGCCGTGGCGTAACAGCCGGGGTTGCTGATCCGCCGCTGGCCGACGTAGCCGTCGCGCGCCAGCTCCGGCAGGCCGTAATACCAGCGCGGGTCGAAGCGGTAGTCGGCCGACAGGTCGATCAGCAGCGCATCCGAACCGGCGCGGTCGAATGCCTCCACGCAGCGCGCCGCCTTGCCGTTGGGCAGCGCCAGCACCACGGCGTGCGCGCCCAGTCCGGACAACTCGTCGTAACCGGGCGAGCTGTAATGCAGGGCGCCGGCGTAGCCGGGGTTGTGCGCGGCGACCGGCTGGCCGTCGAGCGCACGCGAGGATACGAAGGCCAGCTCGAACCCGGGATGGGCGGCGACCAGCCGGATGAGCTCGGCGCCCACATGGCCGCGCGCGCCAACGATGCCGATGGAGACCGGGGTGGTGTTCATTGCCCGAGCTCCACCGCGTGGCGGGCCAGCAGGTCGTCCAGGTTGCGACGCACCGCGGGCCACTCGCTGTCGATGATCGAGTACGTGACGGTGTCGCGCAGGCTGCCGTCGGCATGGCGCTGGTGGTTGCGGATCACGCCGTCGCGCTTGGCGCCGAGGCGCTCGATCGCATTGCGCGAGGCGCGGTTGAACCAGCTGGTCTGGAAGCCCACCGCCACGCAGCCAAGGGTGTCGAAGGCATGCGCCAGCAAGAGCCGCTTGACCTCGGTGTTGACGCCGGTGCGCTGCACCCGCCGTGCATACCAGGTGTATCCGATCTGCACCCTCGGGGTGGCCGGGTCGAGGTCGTACAGTCGCGTGGCGCCGGCCACTTCACCGTCCGCATCCAGCACGACGAACGCGAGCGCCCTGCCCTGCGCCTGCATCCGCAGGGCGGAATCGACGTACGCCTCGACCTGGTCCGGTGGCGGCACGCTGGTGTACCAGCAGCCCGCCAGCACCTCGTCGGTCGCCGCACGCAGGCCGTCGACGTGGGCCACCGCCAGCGGTTCAAGCCTGGCGTTTCGACCGGCGAGTACCGGTGCCTGGGTCCAGTCACTCATGCCTCCACCTCCGCGTCTCCGCGCAAAGGGCCCAGCAAAGTTGGCATGCGCTCGCGGCAGTGCGCCACGCAACCGGCCAGCTTCTCGAACTCGGTGATCCCGTACCAGAACACGTTCCATGCCTCCTGCCTGAAATGTCCGTCCGACTCCGCGTAGTAGAACGCGTTGACCGGGTTGCCGTGCCGCGAGCGCCAGAACACCCGTGGGTTCTGCTCGCGCATTACCTGCCAGACCGCGCGGCCAAGACCCTCGCCCTGGGCGTCGTCGAGCACCGCGAACTTGTCCAGGTAGGTCTCGCCGCCGGCCTCGTCACCGCCATCGACCAGCACCACCGCGGCGCGGTAGTTCTCGCTGACATAGGCGCGGCGCAGGCGGGTGCGCTCGAAGTAGTCCGGCGCCAGCCGGCGCCCGAAC
This sequence comes from Lysobacter zhanggongensis, assembly GCF_046638635.1. Classification (NCBI taxonomy): domain Bacteria; kingdom Pseudomonadati; phylum Pseudomonadota; class Gammaproteobacteria; order Lysobacterales; family Lysobacteraceae; genus Lysobacter; species Lysobacter zhanggongensis. The sequence continues at coordinate 11,690 of NZ_JBJXHK010000044.1, read as the reverse complement.
GCGGACTCGATCAACGTGCGCAGCCGGGGCAGGTCCAGTTCGTCCCATGACCCAGCCTGCAGCACACGCTCGCCCTTGCGTACCAGCGTGCCCGAACCCTTGTGGGTGAAGAGCTCCTTGGCCAGCTCGGCGGGCCGCGTGATCGACACCGAGGACGAAAGCGGCAACCGGTCCAGCAACTGCTTGATCTGCTCGATCTTGACCCGCATGCCGCCATGCACCCACGGCTGCGCCAGCAGGTGGGCGTACTCGGTCGACAGGTTGATCGAATCGATCACCTGGCCCGCTTCGTCGAGCAGGCCACCGGTGCCGGTCAGGAACACGATCTTGTACGGCTGCAGCACCTGCACCAGCTCGTTGGCGGCGAAGTCGGCGTTGATGTTGAGGATCTGCCCGCCGGCGGTCTCACCCAGGCTCGCGATGACCGGGATGGAACCCGCCTGCAGGCTGGCCTGGATCGGGGCAAGGTCGACCCGGCAGACTTCGCCGACCAAGCCGTAGGTGTCGCGGTCCAGGTAATCGGCCTCGAACACGCCCGAGACGATCGAGGTCGCGCGCGCCTCGTTGCGCTGCAACGCTTCCACCAGCCGCAGGTTCTGCGCGTGGAACACCCGGCGCACGATGGCCAGCGCCTCCGGCGAGGTCACCCGCAGGCCCTCGACGGTGCGCTTCTCGATGCCCGCGGTCGCGAGTTCCGCGTCCAGTTGCGGGCCGGCGCCGTGGATCACGATGGGTGTCAGGCCGACGTCCTGCAGGAACGCCAGCGACGAGGTCAGCGCGTCGAGGTCGTCGCGCAGCACCGCGCCGCCGACCTTGACCACCGCGAAGCGCGCCGCGTCGAGCTGCGAGAAGCGCTTGAGGTACTGGCTGATCTCCTTGGCGCTGGCCATGCTGGAAAGCAGCCGGACGATGGTCTGGCGCGTCTGGATGTCGTGGACGGTGGGCGGGATGGTCATGGGGGATTGCGTCGTATCTGCACTGGTAGGCGCGACGTGAGTCGCGAACGCGGATGGAAATCGTGCTGTCAGGGGGGTCGCGACTTACGTCGCTCCTACGTCAAGGCCGGCGCCAAGGATCCGGACCACCGAGTCGCCATAACGCTGCAACTGCTCCAGCGACACCCACTCGTCGGCCGTATGGGCCTGGGCGATGTCGCCGGGGCCATAGACCATCGCGGTCATGCCCGCCGCCGAGAACAGCGACGCCTCGGTCCAGAAGTCGACCGCGTTGCCGATCGGCAGGCCCAGCGCCTCGGCCAGGTCTCGCGCCTGCAGGCGGTGTTCCTCGGCGGCGGCGACGTCACCGGCCGGCAGCGGCGGGCCGCGGAAGGTCTCTTCGTAGCGCGTCACCGGCCCCGGCTCGACCAGCGTGCCGAACCGCGCGTGCAGCGCATCGATGGACATCGACGGCAGCGGCCGGAACCCGAACCGGACCTCGGCCGCCGGCGCGATCATGTTGGCCTTGATCCCGCCCTCGACCCGGCCGATGTTGAAGCGCAGCCCCGTCAATCCGCCAAAGCGCTGGTGCGACTCGGCCTCGACCAGGTCCAGCGCACGGCTGCCCCAGCGCATCGCGTGGTGCAACGCGCTGGCGTGCATCGCGTCGGCGCCGGACGCGTGCCCGGCTTGCCCCCGGAAATTCATCAGCACCGAGCTGATGCCGCGGTGGGCCAGCACCGCCTCGCAGCGGGTCGGCTCGGCCACGATTGCTTCGCTGAAGCCATGGTGGGCCGACAGGAAGCCGGCGATGCAGCGGGCATCGTTGGCCTCCTCGTCGGTGCTGAAGAGGAAGGCAGCATCCCCGGTGCTGCGTGCCGCCGCAGCCAGCAACCCGGCCGCCGCCCCCTTGATGTCGCAGGCGCCAAGCCCGATCGCGCGGTCCGCGGTGACCCGCAACACATGCGGGTCCGCGCTCCAGGCCGGCGACGACGGCACCGTGTCCAGGTGCACGTTGAACAGCCGGCGCGGGTTGCCGCGCACCGCCAGCATCGATACCGCGCCATCGCCGTGGTCGGTGACGTCGATCCGGAAGCCGGGCAGCTGCGCGCGCAGGTAGTCGAACATCCCGCCGGTGCCGATCCGGCGCGGCGGGTTGCGGGTGTCGAAGGAAACCAGCGCTTCGAGGTGTTGGAGGATGTCGGGGAGCATGGCAATCCTGAAGATAAAGCCGGGCACTTGCAGGAGCGACGTGAGTCGCGACCGATACATCGTTGCGGCGTCCAGCGGGTCGAGACTCATGCCGCACCTACAGCTACGCCGGCGTTGTCGCGGTCCGGGCTACGACCGGTTGACCTCCGCCCACAGGGTGCTGCTCATCCCGAACAGCTTGATGAAGCCCTCGGCCTCGGCCACGCCCCAGTCGGCGGCCTGCGCGTAGGTCGCGCCCTTGGCATTGAGGATGTGCGGCGACTCGACCGCGACCGCGTTGACCACGCCGCCGTGCGTCTCAAGCACCACCTCGCCGTTGACGGTCGACTGGCTGGATGCGAGGAACGCCTCCAGGTCGGTCTTCAGGGGGTCGTGGAAGAAGCCCTCGTAGACCAGCTCCACCCACTTGCGCGCGACGTCCGGCTTGAAGCGGTTCTGCTGCTTGCTCAGCACCGCCTCTTCCAGCGCGCGGTGCGCGACCAGCAGCGCGGTCAGGCCAGGCGCCTCGAATATGATCCGGCCCTTCAGGCCGATCGTGGTGTCGCCGGTGTACAGCCCGCGGCCGACACCGTACCGGGCGAACAACCCATTGAGCTTCGCCAGCAACTCATGGCCGGCCACCTTCGCGCCATCCAGCGTCACCGCCTCACCGTTCTCGAAACCGATCCGCACCTGCAACGGCTGGGCGGGCCACTCGGCGCGCGGCTTGCACCAGCCCACGGCGCCCTCTCCGGGCGCCTGCCAGCGATCGATCTCGCCGCCGGACATGGTCAGCCCGAGCAGGTTCTCGTTGATCGTGTAGGCCTTCTGCTTGGCGCGCACGCCGAAGCCGCGCTCCTCCAGGTAGGCCTGCTCGTAGACGCGTACCTCGGTGTGCTCCTTCTGGATCTCGCGGATCGGCGCCACGATCTCGTAGTCGCCCAGCGCCTTGACCGACAGGTCGAAGCGGACCTGGTCGTTGCCCATGCCGGTGCAGCCGTGGGCAATCGCGCGGGTTCCAAGCTCGCCCGCGCGCTTCAACGCGGCCTCGACGATCAGATAGCGGTCCGACACCAGCAACGGGTACTGGCCCTGGTAGCCCTCGCCCGCCCACACGAACGGCTTGACGAAGCCCGACCAGATCGCCGGGCCGCCGTCGACGGTGACGTGGCTGGCCACGCCCAGCTCAGCGGCGCGCTGCTCGATGAAGGCGCGTTCCTCGGCGTCGACCCCGCCGGTGTCGGCGAACACGGTATGCACGGCCCAGCCGCGCTCCTGCAGGTAGGGCACGCAGAAGCTGGTGTCGAGGCCGCCGGAAAAGGCGAGGACGATGTCTTTGCTCATGGTCTGGATTCTTGGAAGTGTGTATGTCGGGCGGAAGGGTCAGTGGCCGGCGAGCGTGGCCATGATGGCCTTCTGCACGTGCAGCCGGTTCCCGGCCTCGTTGATGGCGATGCAGCGCGGCGAGTCCATCACCGCATCCGTGGCCTTGATGTTCCGCCGCAGTGGCAGGCAGTGGCTGAAGACGCCGTCGTTCGTCAGTGCCATCTTCCGCTCGTCGACGATGAAGTGCCGGTACTGGTCGCGGATGGGCTTCTCCGGCGCCCAGTTGCCGAAGTACGGCAACGCGCCCCAGCTCTTGGCGTACACCACGTCGGCGCCGGCGTAGGCGCTGTCGATGTCGTGGCTCACCGCCAGCGAGCCACCGCTCTCGGCGACGTTGGTGCGGGCCCAGTCCATGTAGCGCTCGTCGAGCACGTACTCCGGGGTCGGGCACAGCAGGGTCACGTCCATGCCCATGCGGGTGGCGATGGTCAGCGCGGAATTGGCGACCGCGGTGTTGAGCGGCTTGGGGTGGTAGGTCCAGGTCAGCACGAACTTCCTGCCGCGCAGGTCGCTGGTGCCGAAGTGCTCCTGCAGCGCCAGCACGTGGGCGAGCTCCTGGCAGGGGTGGGTGATCGTCTCCATGTTGATCACCGGCACCGGCGAGTACTTCGCGAACGCCTTGAGCACCCGGTCCTCGCGGTCGACCGACCAGTCGACGAACTTGGGGAACGCGCGCACGCCGATCAGGTCGGCGTAGCGGCCCAGGACCTGCGCCACCTCGGCGACGTGCTCCTCCGCGTCCCCGTCCATGACGGTCCCGAGGTCGAATTCGATCGGCCACGCGTCCTTGCCCGGCTGCAGCACCACCGCGTGCCCGCCCAGCTGGAATGCGCCGAGCTCGAAGCTGGTGCGGGTGCGCATCGATGGGTTGAAGAACACCAGCGCGATCGACTTGCCGCGCAACTGGTCACCGAGCTTTTCGCGCTTGAACGCGGCCGCCTGCGCCAGCAGCGCGTCGAGGTCGGGGCGCGACCAGTCCTGGGTGTTGAGGAAGTGCCGGGGGGTCGTGGTCATCGCGGGGGGTCCGTCGGGAAAGAGGGGACGCCGGGCGGAAAAACAAAAAGCCCAGCGCGGAGGCTGGGCTTTCGTGTGTCACGCCACGATGACGTGCGTGCGAGCGGCTACCCGGCCTGGTGGAAAGGCAGGCGTCGGCGCGCGCGCGAGGTCATGCCCGCCGCCATCCAGGCGGAGGTCACGATGTCGGCGTCGGCGCGGAAGTGGGTCATCGGGCGCGAATGCTCTCACGCGGCCCGGCCGTCGGCAACCGGTACGTCGCGCGGTACGCCGCGCTGCGGCTGCAAAGGCGGTTCACAGGCTGCGGGACCCGGACACGACGGGGGTGACCCCGATGCGGATGCGCAGGCGGTTGCCCGGATCGTCGGGCAGGCGCGACCGGTACTTCGCGCCCTTGTAGACGTAGTCGACGTCGTACGCGATCGGCCGGCGGAACTCGCGTTCGACCGGTACCGCGCGGCAATCCGGATCGGGCTGCTCGTCGCTCTGCCGGCCGAGCGCGTCCTTGACCGCTCCCACCACGCGCGACAGCCGCGACTGGTCGTTGTCGGGCGCGGGCGACTGGTCGCACTGCTCCTCCACGCCGGTGGTGGTGAGCGTCTGGTAGACCGGCGTCACCCGCAGCACCTGCGCGTAGGCGAACCGCACGTTCTCGCTCTGGATCACCGTTTCCTGGGACCACGCCGGCGCCGTCACCATCAAGGCGAGCAACAGCGGCAGGGTCAGGGGGAGACGCTTCATCGGACGGTGGGTCTCTGCAGCGGGCGAAGGCCGGTCAGCCGGGTTCATGAATTGTATTCGTCCGCCCCGCCGCACGCATGAACCCCTGCTGTCATCGGGCGCCCGGCGGCGGATGCCGGGACGCCGGTAGAATGTCGCAAACCCTCGCGCCCCCCCCATGAGCCTCCATCTCCACAACAGCCTGACCCGCCGGGCCGAACCGTTCGTGCCCGCCGACCCGTCCCGCCCGACGATGTACCTGTGCGGGCCGACGGTCTACAACTACGTCCACATCGGCAACGCCCGGGGGCCGGTGGTGTTCGGCGTGCTGGCCGACCTGCTGCGCCGCCGCTACGGCACGCTCGCCTACGCCCGCAACATCACCGACGTGGACGACAAGATCAACGCCGCCGCCCAGCAGCAGGGCGTGCCGATCTCCGCGATCACCGGCCGGTTCGCCGCCGCCTACCGCGAGGACATGGCGGCGCTGGGCGTCGCGCCGCCGGACCTCGAGCCCGAAGCCACCGGTCACATCGTCGAGATCATCGCCATGATCGAGCGGCTGCTCGCTTCCGGCCATGCCTACGCGGCCGAGGGGCACGTGCTTTTCGCGGTCGCCAGCTTCGATGGCTACGGCAAGCTTTCGCGGCGCGACCCCGAGGACATGCTGGCCGGCGCGCGGGTGGAAGTGGCGCCCTACAAGCGCGACCCGGGCGATTTCGTGTTGTGGAAGCCGTCGACCGACGACCTGCCCGGCTGGGACTCGCCCTGGGGCCGCGGGCGTCCTGGCTGGCACATCGAGTGCTCGGCGATGGCCGCCGCCCATCTGGGCGAAACGATCGACATCCACGCCGGCGGCGTCGACCTGCAGTTCCCGCACCACGAGAACGAAATCGCACAGAGCGAGTGCGCCCATGGCGGCCGCCCGTTCGCGCGCTGGTGGCTGCACAACGGCATGCTCAACTTTGGCGGCGCCAAGATGAGCAAGTCGCTTGGCAACATCGAGAAAGTGCACGACCTGGTACGCGCGCACCCGCCAGAGGCGCTGCGCTACGCGCTCCTGTCGGCGCACTACCGCCAGCCACTGGACTGGTCGGACGCGCTGATCGAGCAAAGCGTGCGGACGCTCGACCGGCTCTACGGCACCCTGCGCGATGTCGACGCACTGCTGCCCGCCGGGATCGTCGCGACTGCGGCTATCCCACTCGCCGTCGAGGCCGCGCTGGACGACGACCTCAACACGCCGGCCGCGCTGGCCGAGTTGGCCGCGATAGCCACCACCGCCCGGACGCTACGCGGTGCGATCGCCAGTGGCGAGGTCAGCGGTGACGGCCCCGCCACTGCGCTGGCCACGCTGGCTTCCAGCTTGCGGGCCGGCGGCCGTGCACTCGGCCTGCTCCAGCAATCACCCGGCGCGTGGTTCAGCCGGGGCGCCGGCACCGGCGACGACGACCGCATCCAGGCGCTCGTCGACGAGCGCGCCGCCGCCAAGCAGGCCCGTGACTTCGCCCGCGCCGACGCGATCCGCCAGCAACTCGCCGATGAAGGCGTCCTGCTGGAGGACACCCCGGCCGGCGTCCGCTGGCGCCGCGCCTGACCCCTACCACCCGGACCCGATGTGACCACCTCCAGCCCCTTCCCCATCGAAACCACCGCAGCCGAAGCCCAGGCCGCGATACGCGACGAATTCGCCTTCTTCGGCGACTGGTCCGAGCGCTACCAGTACCTGATCGACCTGGGCCGCAAGCTCCCGGAGTTCCCCGAGGAGTGGAAGACGGAGGAGCACCGGCTGCACGGCTGCCAGTCGATGGTGTGGATCGTGCCGCAGGGTGACGCGGACCGCCTCGACTTCCACGCGATCAGCGATTCGGCCATTGTCTCGGGCCTGGTCTACCTCGCGCTGCGGGTGTACTCCGGCCGCAGCGCCGCCGAGATCGCCGCCACCGATGCCGACTACATCGCCGACATCGGCCTGGCGCGCCACCTGTCGCCGACCCGCAGCAACGGCCTGGCCGCCCTGCTCGGGTTCATCCGCGAACGGGCACAGGCCTCGCTGGCCAACCCGGCCGGCTGAGCGGTGGAGCCCGGCGCCGCGTCACCGTTGCGCAACCCCGGTTTCCTGGGGTTGCTCGGGTACCGGCTGCTGGCGCTGTTGGCCAACCAGATCCTGACGGTCACCGTCGGCTGGCAGGTCTACCAGCGCACGGGCGACGCGCTCTCGCTCGGCCTGATCGGACTCTCGGAAGTCATCCCGTACGTCGGCTTCGCGCTGTTTGCCGGCTATGCGGTGGACCACCTGCCACGACGCAAGGTCGGCATGTTCGCCTGCTTCGGGCTCGGCACCACCACCCTGCTGCTGGCCGGCATTGCCCACGGCATCCTCCCGGCCGGATTCGGCGGCCCCGGCGACGGCGGCGGCAACAACGCGATGATCTACGCCGCGGTCGCGCTCAACGGCGTGGTCCGGGCGTTCTTCACACCGGTGTACATGTCGTTGTTCGCGCGCGTGTTGCGGCGCGACCAGTACGCCCGCGGCGCTGGCGTGGGCAGCGCGGTAATGCAGTCGGGCCTGGTACTGGGGCCGGCGCTGGGCGGCCTGCTGATCGCGCTGGTCGGCGTGGCGGCGACCTACCTGGTCGCGACCGGGTTCGCGGCATTGGCGGCGGTGGCGGTGGTCCGCCTTCAGGTCAGCGAACCGCCGCTGCCGACCACGCGCGAGCCGGTGTTCGCGAGCATCGGCGAGGGGTTGCGCTTCGTGCGCCACAACCAGGTGGTCTTCGGCGCCCTGGCGCTGGACATGTTCTCGGTGCTGTTCGGCGGTGCGGTGGCGCTGCTGCCGGCGTTCGTCGAGGACGTGTTCCGGGCCGGTCCGGAGGCGCTCGGACTGCTGCGGGCCGCACCCGCCCTGGGCGCGGTCGGGATGGGCCTATGGCTGTCGAGGTACCCGCCCCAGCGGCACGCCGGTTATCTGTTGCTCGGCTCGGTCGCGGCGTTTGGCGTGTGCATCATCGGCTTTGCGCTGTCACAGGTGCTGTGGGTCTCGATGGCGCTGCTGGCACTGTCGGGTGCGTTCGACAGCGTGTCGATGGTGATCCGCTCGACCATCGTGCAACTGGCGACCCCGGACGAAATGCGCGGGCGCGTCGCCTCGATCAACGGCATCTTCATCGGCTCGTCCAACGAGCTCGGCGCGTTCGAGTCGGGCCTCGCCGCCCGGCTGCTCGGGTTGGTGCCCTCGGTGGTGTTCGGCGGTTCGATGACGCTGGTGGTGGTCGCCGCCACCGCGAAGCTGGCCCCGCGCCTGCGCCGGCTCGACGTGCGCGACCTCGATTGAAACGGCCCATGTCTGGAAGGCCGGGAACGAAAAAGCCCCGCACAGGCGGGGCTTTTCGATGAAGCGATGGGACGGCGGTATCAGTCGCCCATCTGCTTCTGCAGGTGCTCCCAGCGCTCCTGCGCATCGATGGTGCGCTCGGCGGTCAGGCGCGCCTCGAGGCGGTCCAGGCCGATCTCTTCGCCGGTATCGACGCAGAAGCCGTAATCACCCGAGTCGACGCGCTTGAGCGTGCTGTCGATCTTGCTGATCAGCTTGCGGTAGCGGTCGCGGGTGCGCAGTTCCAGCGAGTTCTCGGTCTCGCGGGTCGCGCGCTCGGCCTCGTCGCCAACGTCACGAACCTCTTCCTTCAGGTTCTCGATCGTCTGCTTGGATTCTTCGACCAGGTCCGCACGCCACTTCATCAGCCGCTGGCGGAAGTACTCCAGCTGCAGCGGGCTCATGTATTCCTCGTCCGCACTCGGCCGATAACCATCGGGCACGATCACGCGACCATCTTTTTCTGTCTTGTAAGGCACGACTTTCACTTTACCTCGGGGTGCTGGCGGCTGCGGCTTGGCCGCGACCGCGACGGCGACCTTGCCGACCGGACGCCTGGCCGGAGCCGGAGCAGGCGGCGGAGTCGGCTTCGACGCAGCCGGCGCCTTGGCCGCCTTGGTGGGGGATTTCTTGGCAGGCGCCGACTTGGGCGCTTGGGCCGGGACGCTGGCGGGGCTCGCGGGCTTCCTGGTCGCAGCAGCCTTGCCTGCGGCCGGAGTCTTCGCGACCTTTGCCGGCGCCTTGGCAACGGATTTGTTTGCCGCCGATTTCGCCGGCGCCTTCACGACGGCCGTCTTCTTCGCGGCCGGCGCCTTGCCGGACGCCTGCTTGACGGGCGCCTTGGCCCTGGTCGCCTTCGACGGGGCCGCCTTCCTGGCGGGCACGGACTTGTTCGGTACCGGCTTCTTCGTTGCCACCTTGCTGGCGGCAGCGGCCTTCTTCACCGGGGCCTTCTTGACCGGCACCTTTTTGACCGAGGCCTTCTTCGGAGCAGCCTTCTTGGCGGCCGGCTTCTTGACAGCGGCCTTCTTCGCCGCCGGCGCCTTCTTGGCCACGGGCTTCTTCGCCGCCGGCTTCTTCGCCGCCTGGCTGGCCGGAGCGGCCTTCCTGGCGGGCGTCTTGCCGGTGGATTTGACGGCTTTCTTCGCGGATTTTTTCAGTGCCACGATCGGCTTGTCCTTTATCTTCCCTTGTGACGGGAAAGCGCGCTGTTATACCCTGCCCCGACACCCTCGGCAACCTCGCACCGGAAGCGCCGAGCGTCCCGCCAGGTGGTTTTCGCGACATTCCGTCCGCGTGCACCCGGGCACGACTCCCGTTGGGCCATCATGGGCCGCACGACCGCACCCCGGATCCGACTCCCCGGACGATGATCGACCGCCTGCTCATCACGCTGCTGCGCGGCTACAAGCGCTGGATCAGTCCGTTGCTCGGGCCGCGTTGCCGGTTCCACCCTACCTGCTCCGAGTACGCAATGCAGGCGGTCGCTCGATTCGGCGCGGTCAAGGGCAGTTGGCTTGCGCTGCGGCGCATCCTGCGCTGCCATCCGCTGCATCCCGGCGGCCATGACCCGGTGCCGCCACCCCGGTGACCTGCACCGCCCACCCCTTCCCACTGCAAGGACTCCAGATGACCGCCAACGCGACCCTCATCGTCAACGCCCGACTGGTCAATGAAGGCCGCGAGTACGACGGCGACCTGCGCATCGCCGACGGCCGCATCGCCGAGATCGGCACCGGCCTGCTGGCCCGCGCCGGCGAGACCGTCGTCGACGCCGCCGGGCGCCGCCTGCTGCCGGGCATGATCGACGACCAGGTGCACTTCCGCGAACCGGGCATGGAGTACAAGGCCGACATGGCGGTCGAGTCCGGCGCCGCGGTGGCCGGCGGCCTGACCAGCTTCATGGACATGCCCAACACCAGCCCGCCCACGCTCGACGCCGAGGCGCTGGAGGACAAGTACCGGCGCGCGGCCGGCCGGGTCCGCGGCAACTACGGCTTCTACATGGGCACCAGCACGACCAACCTGGAGCACATCCAGCGGCTCGACCCGCTGACCGCCCCGGGCGTCAAGGTGTTCATGGGCGCATCGACCGGCAACATGCTGGTCGATGATCCCGAGGTGCTCGATGCGGTGTTCCGCGACGTGCCCACGCCAATCATCACGCACTGCGAAGACACCCCGATGATCGAGGCCGCCACCGCGCGCTACAAGGCGCAATACGGCGACGACATCCCGGCCGCGTGCCACCCCGACATCCGCTCGCGCGAGGCGTGCATGCAGTCGACGCAGCTGGCGATCTCGCTGGCGCGCCGGCACGGGACCCGTCTCCACGTGCTGCACATCTCGACCGCCGACGAGCTGGCGTTGTTCGAAGCCGGCCCGCTGGTCCGCGCCGACGGCAGCCGCAAGCAGATCACCGCCGAAACCTGCATCCACTTCCTGCGCTTCGACCGCAGCGACTATGCCGAGCTCGGCCACCTGATCAAGTGCAACCCGGCGATCAAGGACGCGTCGGACCGCGAGGCGCTGATACGCGCGGTCGCCGGTGACGTGATCGACGTGCTGGCGACCGACCATGCGCCGCACCTGCTGGAGGAAAAGCAGAACCCCTACACCCGGGCGCCGAGCGGCCTGCCGCTGGTCCAGTACGCACTTAACGCCGCGCTGGAGCTGGTGCACGAAGGCCACCTGACCACGGCGCAGGTGGTGCAGAAGTTCGCCCACGCACCCGCGCAGCTGTTCGACGTCAAGCAGCGCGGCTTCCTGCGCGAGGGCTACGCCGCCGACCTGGTGCTGATCGACGACACCCCGCTGACCGTGCGTCGCGAGGACGTGCTGTCCAAGTGCGGCTGGTCGCCGTTCGAGGGCCGCACGTTCCATTCGCGGATCGCTTCGACCTGGGTCAACGGCGCGCTGGCCTGGGACGGCACCCGACTGGTCGGCGCGCCGAACGGGCAGCGGCTGGAGTTCGACCGTTGAGGGCGGTGATCCTCGCGGCGGCGGCCGGCGTGCTTGCGGCCTGCGCGGGCTCAGTGACCACGGCGGCGAGCGCCGGGCCCGCACCGCAG